>JAYSST010000530.1:0-1256 GCA_043720435.1 Bdellovibrionales bacterium | reverse complement strand
GAGAGAACTCAGATCTAGTTGAAAGTTGAGGGAAGAAGCTCCTTTTGTGGAATAATTCCACAAGGTTATATACAGGAGCGACCCTCATGAAAAACAGTACGCGAAGTTCGAAGCAGGCAGCAAAGCATTTCGGTGAAATTTTAAACGGCAGCGCAGAGTTGATGGATTTATTGGCGATCCAGAGTTTTGGGAAGGTTGCCTTCGACGATCTGCATAAGCGGCTCGGCGTGATGCTGGTGGAGTCGATTCTTCAGATCGAGCGCGAAGAAATCGCGGGACCAAGTTATTTGCCGAAGAGACCGGGTCTGAACAAATGGGGTTTTCAGCAAGGTTCAGTTTTTGTCGGCGATCAAAAACATACGGTGAAGAAACCGCGACTGATTGATGGCGGAGTTGAAGTTTCGCTTCCATCCTATGAAAAGCTGAAAGAAAGTGGCGCGTTTTCTGACGAACTTTTGGCAAAGTTGATGGCCGGTATTTCGGCTCGTCAATACAAGTCGACCGTGACGAAAGCGGCGGAAGCTTTCGGCGTCTCGCCGTCGTCGGTGTCGCGGCACTTTGTAAAAGCGTCGGCAAAAAAGCTAAAAGAGTTCGTGGAGCGCGATCTGTCGACATTCGATCCGTTTGCGATACTGATCGACACCGTTCACCGAGGTGGGATGGCTTTCATCGTCGCGCTGGGCATCGATACAGGCGGGAAAAAGCGGGTCCTAGGGTTCTGGCAGGGCGCGACCGAAAACTCGGTCATCACGCTTGAGCTTTTTGAAGATCTTGAGCGTCGAAATCTGAAGTTGTCGAACGAAGTCATTTTCATCACGGACGGCGGCTCGGGCGTCATCTCAGCGCTTCGTTCAAAATTTGGAAGCAAGCTTATTCACCAACGCTGCACGATCCACAAAGACCGAAATATTCAAAAACATCTAGCAAAGAGATATCGTGAGCGCGCACACAAGCTGTTCAAAGCGGCGCTCGAACATTCAAAATATAGCGACGCTAGGAGCGAGCTTCTCAAGATGGAAAAGTGGCTACGCGGAATCAATCCAAGTGCTGCTAACTCGTTACTCGAAGCCTTAGAGGAAGTTTTGACAATGCATCGGCTGAACGTGCCTGAAGAGCTTCGTGTCGTACTTTCAACAACCAACGGCATCGAGAACTTGTTCTCGACCCTTCGTCACCGCGAGAAGAACTTGAAAAACTACAGTCCGATGTATCGAGGAAAACCCGTGAAGAAGAATGTGTCGCAACGTTGGTTCGGG
>JAYSST010000529.1:0-1256 GCA_043720435.1 Bdellovibrionales bacterium | reverse complement strand
GAGAGAACTCAGATCTAGTTGAAAGTTGAGGGAAGAAGCTCCTTTTGTGGAATAATTCCACAAGGTTAATAGAAGGAGCGACCCTCATGAAAGACAGTACGCGAAGATCAAAGCAGACAGCAAAACAATTGAACGAGATTTTAAACGGCAACGCGGAGCTTATGAATTTGCTGACGATTCAGCAGTTCGGGAAAGTGGCGTTCGACGACCTGCATAGGCGCCTTGGGGTGATGCTGGTGGAATCAATTCTTCAGATCGAGCGAGAAGAAATTGCGGGGCCGAACTACGCGCCTTCGACAGCTGGACTCAGCAAGTGGGGATTTCAGCAGGGTTCGGTTTTTGTCGGCGACCAAAAGTACAAAGTCAAAAAACCGAGACTCATCGCCGATGGCGTTGAAATGTCGCTTCCGTCATATGAGAAACTAAAAGAGAGCGGCGCTTTTTCAGACGAACTTCTGGCGAAGCTGATGGCCGGCATTTCAGCTCGGCAATACAAAACGACTGTGACGAAAGCGGTGGAAGCGTTTGGCGTCTCGCCATCTTCGGTATCGCGGCACTTTGTGAAAGCGTCAGCAAAAAAGTTAAAAGAGTTCGTCGAGCGCGATCTTTCCGGCTTTGATCCGTTTGCAATAATGATCGACACGGTTCATCGCGGCGGAATGGCCTTCATCGTCGCCCTCGGCGTCGATACCCAGGGCAAAAAGCAAGTCTTAGGGTTTTGGCAGGGCGCAACCGAAAACTCAGTGATCACGCTACAGCTGTTTGAAGATCTCGAAAGACGAAAGCTGAAGTTGTCGAACGAAATCATTTTCATCACTGACGGTGGTTCAGGCGTCATCTCAGCACTTCGATCAAAGTTCGGACAAATGCTGATTCACCAACGCTGCACGATTCACAAAGATCGAAATATTCAAAAACACCTAGCAAAACGATACCGCGACAGAGCTCACGATTTGTTCAAGGCTGCACTTCTGCACGCGAAATACAGCGACGCAAAGGCTGAGCTTTTAAAAATGGAGAAGTGGCTTCGCGGCATCAATCCGAGTGCCGCGAACTCACTGCTAGAAGCCCTCGAAGAGATTTTGACAATGCATCGGCTGAACGCGCCTCCAGAGCTTCGTGTTGTACTGTCAACAACGAACGGCATCGAGAACCTATTCTCGACCCTTCGTCACCGCGAGAAGAACTTGAAAAACTACAGTCCGATGTATCGAGGAAAACCCGTGAAGAAGAATGTGTCGCAACGTTGGTTCGGG
>JAYSST010000528.1:0-1256 GCA_043720435.1 Bdellovibrionales bacterium | reverse complement strand
TTCGCGGCGAGTGAGAAAAGCTTCAGCGATCGTGATGTCGGTGATTTTTTCATCGAAACTGAGCTTAAACGCATGTACGGTAGGAATGAACGTTAATCCATTTGTTCAGGAGAATTGAAAATGGCGAGAAAAAAAGCAACCGCAGCGAAGAAAAAGCGTCCAGCAAACAAGCACCACAAAAAACGCCTCTCTGCGAAGAAGAAGCTTACGGGTCGCAAGAAGAAACGATAGTTTCGGCACGAAGTGCCGCCGCGAATAAGTGAGCAAGCCTGCGACCGACGATTCGCCAGCGGCGAATCTATCAAAATGAGCGAGCAAGCCTGCGACCGACGATTCGCCAGCGGCGAATCTATCACTATAGACTGCGGCAATGAGTGAGGAATTCCTCGCGGGTGGCCTGAAGTTGACGGAAATCTCCACGCACTTCGCAAGTCGCCGTGGTTGATGCGGCATCGCGAATTCCACGCGCAATCACGCAAAAGTGTTTTGCATTGATTTGGACGGCCACGTGCGGAGTCTCGAGAATGACTTCAAGTGCGTCGGCAATTTGTTTGGTCATCCGCTCTTGAACCTGCGGCCGGCGGGCGAAGAAATCGACGATGCGGTTGATCTTTGAGAGACCAATAACTTTTTCACTCGGGATGTATGCGACAGTCGCTCTCCCTTCGATCGTTTGAAAGTGATGTTCGCAAGTCGAGAGAACCTCGATGTCGCGCACGACGATCATCTGATCGTATTTCATCTCGTTATTGATGGTCGTGATTTTCGGAACATTCTCCGGATTCAGCCCCGAGAAAATTTCATTCACGTACATCTTCGCGATCCGGCGTGGGGAATCGATCACCGAATCGTTTTCGAGATCGATGCCTAAAGTCTCCATGATTTCACGGACGGACTTTTCAATACGGGTTCGTTTCTCTTCATCCGACAGGTTGTTAGGACGCTGCGGCGACGGAAGAACTTTTGTGAGCCAATCGGACTTTGCCATTTGCCTCTACCCTTGGTGGGATTTGATCATTCTGTCAAGAGCGATAGAATCGCCGCCGGCGAATCGGCGCTCGCAGGCGTGCTCGCTTATTTCAGACCACGTCGTCGACACTCGCAGGAGATGTTTTTATGAATTCAAAAGCTTTCATAGCACGGGTCACCAAGCAGATTGGGTTTGGTATGCCCTCGAATCCGTTGGAACTCGAGCGAGCCTTTTTGGACCCTGTAAAACGGAACGCCTTTTTCCTCGCGGTCATCCCGTCGCTCGC
>JAYSST010000527.1:0-1258 GCA_043720435.1 Bdellovibrionales bacterium | reverse complement strand
TCATCGGTGCGATCTTTTTCGATTCAGGTTATGCAGACGCCGAACGCGTTGTGAACGAACTCTTCAATGAAGAGATTCGCAGCCTTCGTGGGTCTACTCTCGATTTCGAACGCGATTATAAGACGCGTTTGCAAGAGTGGTCGCACGAAGATCGCGGCCTGACTCCAGCTTATCTTTTGCTTGAAGAGTTTGGGCCAGCCCACAATCGCAGTTTCCGAGTTTCAGTAAGCCTTGGCGAGAGCGAAGTCGCGCGTGGCGAAGGAAAAAGTAAAAAGGCAGCAGAACAAGAGGCCGCCCGCCTCGCCTTAATTGCCGTCATTCAAAAGGCGGCGCCATGAAAGATGAATTGAAAACGTCGCTAATGAAATCATCAAATCCGAATTATAAAGCTGGTTTTGTTGCGCTGTTGGGCGAGCCAAACGCCGGTAAGAGCACGCTCATGAATGCGATTTTGGGCGAGAAGATTTCAATCGTCTCGGAAAAACCGCAAACGACACGCGGTCGGGTCCATGGTTTGTATTCGGACAAAGATGGTCAGATAATTTTCGTCGATGCGCCCGGAACTATCGAATCAACGTCGGGTATCAACTCGTTTTTGCGAGAAGAAATTGTCGACGTGATGAATCGCGCAGATGCGGTGCTGGTTGTACTCGGCGCCGACACCGATGATAAAACTGCGGCGCGATTGATTCAAATGGCTGTGGAAAGCAAAAAGCAGTTCACCGTGGTCGTCACAAAAGGCGATCTCATCACCGGCGAGCGTGCACCAAAATGTCTTCCGACATTAATCGCAACGGGTGCACCTTTCATTACGATTTCGGCTCTGAAGCGCGAAGAAGAAGCGCGCGAGGTCATCGTTTCGCGACTTTACCCGCTTCTGCCTCAAGCGCCCGGACCACTTTACGATGAAGAGCTGTTGACCACTGAAACCGTTCGAAGACTTTCGTCTGAGTTTATTCGTGAGGCATGTTTTAATCACACCCGCCAAGAAGTTCCGTACGGACTGGCAATTCGCATCGTGAAGTTTCAAGAACCCGATGGGGATTCTGACATCACAAAGATTTATGCCGAGATTGTCGTCGAGCGAGCGGCGCATAAAGCGATTGTTATCGGCGCGAAGGCATCGAATCTGAAAAAAATTGGAATGGACGCTCGCAAAGCGATCGAGAAGTTACTGGGCGCAAAAATTTATCTCGATTTGCATGTCGATGTTCGCGAAGGCTGGACAAAGAATAAGCGAATGTTGAAGGAACTAGGT
>JAYSST010000526.1:0-7877 GCA_043720435.1 Bdellovibrionales bacterium | reverse complement strand
GCACCGGGCACGCCAGTGACCCCGGGCACGGCCACACCACCGCCTGCGGCGCCGGTTGCAGATGCTGACGATGATGACGACGGCGCCGCCGATCCGGTTTTCAGCACCGACGGCCCGCAAGACGAAGTTCCCCCTGTTAAATTGCCGGCGACAGCGGGCTGGTTGATTCCTATTCAGGCGAATCATTCGTTTACAAAGACTTTCGCGATCGATCGAAAAAATCCGATCATCGCTCGTGGAGTAAAAGATTGGCTCAACGGTAAACGGCTGAAAAGTTTTGCTTCGAACTTCCTTCCGAACCGCAGTCTCGTCTTCAATAAGCTAGCGATGCACAATGTTCCGCCGGAATTCTCGCTGATCATGTTTGGCGAGTCCGAATTTTTTATCAAAAGCGGATATCCATTGGCAGGTCCTACGACGACGTCGGCCTGGGGACCGTGGCAGTTCATCGATCAGACGGCGAGCGGTAACGGTTTGCTAATTCACCGCCGGCTCGTGAACAAACGATATATCCCCGGAAACGCCTGTGATGAACGCGCGGACCTCGCGAAATCATCACAAGCGGCCGGTCGATACTTGCGTTCGATCATCGATATGTTCCCGAACGATCCTAAACTTGTGCTCCTCGGATACAACCAAGGTGAGTACGGTGTGCGCGGACAAGTCACGAGCTTAAAAAACACCGGTTCAAAAGAGCGTCTCGCAGCGATTAAAGAAATCGGTCTGAATTATTGGACGATCAAACGGTTCAATATGGCGAGTACCCACGGCATGAAGTACGTCGAAAATTTCGTCTCGGTATACCACGCGGCGCTCGAATCAGATCCCGTGAAAGTCGATCCGACGCTTCAGCCATGGCGGCCAAACCCCCAATGCCGCTAATGACAAGGTACCTTCAAATTTCGGCGAGCCTCAATCAATTGAGTTCGGCGAGCCCCAATCAATTGAGTTCGGCGAGCCTCAACGTGTTTTCCAACAAGATTTGGATGGTCATTGGTCCGACCCCACCCGGGACGGGAGTGATGGCCTTAACCACGCCCATGAGTTCTTCGGTTCTCACGTCACCGCACACTTTTGATTTACCATCGCTTCCGGGCACTCGATGGATACCGACGTCCGCGACGACGGCTCCAGCTTTGAAATATTCTTTTCCCATGAACTGCGGTTTACCTGCAGCAACGACCACGATATCGGCTTGGCTTGTGACAGCTTTGAGGTCGGCGGTTTTTGAGTGGGCGATCGTGACTGTCGCATTTGCTTCAAGTAGCAACTGCGCCATCGGTTTTCCGACGATGTTACTGCGACCGACAACGACTGCCGATTTCCCAGTGACATCAATTTTGTAATGCTCGAAAATTTTCATGACTCCGGATGGAGTACACGGCGCCACGCGCGTTCGGCCCGCAAACAAAAGTCCAAGGTTACCGCTCGTAAGACCATCTGGGTCTTTCTTCGGAGAAATTCGTTCCGTCGCTTCTGTTTCGTTCAAAGTTTTCGGGAGCGGCAACTGCACCAAAATCCCGTCGACATCCGCGCGTGCATTCAGATCGTCGATAATTTTATGAAGCTCGGCTTGAGTGATGGTTCCCGGCTGTTCTATGTGAAAGCTTGAGATGCCGGCTTCGCCACAGGCTTTGACTTTGTTGCGCACATAAATCTGACTTGCGGGGTCACCTCCGACAAGCACGACCGCAAGCCCAGGTTTTCGACCCCGCTTGGAGACAAATGCAGCAACCTTTTGAGCCAGGACGGCGCGACGAGTCTGCGCGACATGTTTTCCATCAAGTAAGGTCGTCATTCGTTGTCCTCTGCTCGTCCATTTGGCGCGAGCTCCCTCTTTTAACTCCAAATCGCTTATTCGGCACCTCGAGAGACGGACCTTGACTCGATTTTGACGGCCGGCATAAAACCGGGATTCACACTAGTTCTCGTTGATTTGTTGGAGGCGCGCCCATGGCAGCTAAAAAGGCCGAAAAAGTTAAGCTCTCGAAAGATGGAAACTCGATCGACTTCGTCGCGAGCGAAAGTCTTCCCACCTCGACAAAAAAATTCCGTCAAAGCCCCGAGATCGAAGGCTTTTATCGTTTCGTCTACGAGAATGACCTTCGCGTTGAAAGTTATGAGATCCTCGGCAGGATTATCATTCGCCGACGCATCGAACGCGAAGAAGCTGTGAAAGCGGCCCGTGCAGCGAAGAAAAAGGGCGGCTGATCCTCTTTTAGATTCTCTGCGAATGAGCTTTTAAAAATTTCGTCCGAGCATCGGACAGCAAAAGCCGGGTTTTTCGCCTGGCTTTTTTATTTTGGCTCTCGCGTGTCTCCCTATTTTGCAACTCCAGGTCTGACCGCATGTTCACGCGGCACCACCGGAGGCATCATGGCAAATTCCCGAGACCGAATCACTTTCCCGCCACAGCCTGTTTCGAATGAACGCGGCCAAGGGCTCATCGAGTATTTGATTATTGTGGCTCTCATCGCTGTCGGCACAATTGGTATCATGCGGGTCATGGGTCAAGCCGTCGGATCCCGATTCGCCACTATCAGCGATGCAATTCAAGGCGAACGCAGAACTCATGCCGTCGATGCGATCGACGAAAATCTTTTGCGGAAAAAAGATCTCGGAGATTTCATGAACGGCGTTGGCGGCAGCGGCTCTGGCAGCGGCTCTGGCAACAGTTCCGGTGCTGGCAACGGCGGCCGATCGAGATGAACGTGGCTACGAACCAGCGTGGACAGGCTCTCATCGAAACCGTTTGTGCGGCTCCGATCGTCGCGATTGTCATCGCGCTTGGTATCTATCTAATGTACCTCGCTTTTGCTCAGGCTTGGATGGCGCGCTCTGCGCGAGAGGCTGCCGCGTGCCTTGTGACAAACGTTTCGCCCGCGCGATGCCGCACGAGGCTTGAAACGACTCTCGCCGTCGGTATTTTGCTTGGCCGGGCCAACATAGACGAATTTCGCACCGGCGAACGTGGTTCCCACGTGCAGGTCTCTTTCGACGCACAAACATCTTTTCTTTTGCCTGAAAACGCGGCTCGCTCGCCTGCTCGACTGACGGCGAAGAGTTCGTTTCCGAGACGGCTATGAAAACCAGTCTTAGCAACGAGCGCGGTCAGGCCGTGACAGCGGCGCTCATCATTCTACCGCTGGCACTGGTCTTGTTCTGTGGTGCCATCATTTTGATATGGGCTTTCGCACTTGAAGCGAAAGCGACCGCGGCCTGCCGCGTTTCGCTTGCCGACAGTCAAGGTCAAGCCGCACTCGCACTGGCGCAGTTGCTAGCGTTGAACGACACCGCAGAAAAGTTTGAACAGCGCAGACGTGTGGCTCAGCTAGCCCTGAAAGCCGCGATCGCAAGCATGAATCCTGGAGCCATATCTGCAGCACGCACGACGCTTGCGGTTATCGAGACGATGCAGGTGCCCGTCGCAATCAAACAGAAATCTCTCGTGCTAAAAGGAAAACGGATATCCATTCAAGCAGCTCCCCGCGCGAACGAGGCGATACGCTCGGCGCTTCCCGGAAGACTCGTCGGCAATCAGTCCGGCACCGTCGTCGAGAAAATCTTCGGTGCGTTTTCCCCACATTCGAAAGCAGCACGTTTCGAGCTTACCGCTTTTCCGCCCGACGCACGGACACCGACCTACCGAACTGCTCCGGGATTCAATAGGTCGCAAGAGGCGAAGGTCCGATGGTTGCTTCAGTTGCCATCCGCAAAGACGCTAAGCGCAGACGGACCAGCGACAGACGATGTCACCACGTCGATCGAAATCGGCTGCGCGATGACCCTTGAAAAAACGAGAGGCGAGAAGTGGGAACCACAAATGACAGAGGACAAGCTCTTACGGAATTGATCATCGTCCTCGTTCTGTTTATCGGCTGCATTTTAATCGTCGCGGGAGGTTTTCGTGAGTCGACTCGTCAAATTCGCAAAACAGGTTTTGAATCATCTCGAGGCGCAGCTTCAGCACCTTCGAACCGCAGTCAAAGAAACTGACGATACTGTCGAAGCGCAGGCGAAAACTTTTCGAATCTGGATGTGGTCGTCGGCCGCAGGTCTCGCGCTTGTTGTCATCGCATCGGTCGTTTCAATGGCTAGCGGCAGTGCCCCTGCGGAAACAAAAACTATTGCGGGTGAGCGCGATATTACGATGCTCGAATCGCTTCCAGACGGCTTTGTTATCGCACCGATTGAACCGACCAACGCGGAATCACTCGACTCAATTTTCGACGAGCACGGCTACGCGGATCTCTATCGTACCGGCACCGGTGACTCGCGTGGGGCTCGCATCGCCCGCGGACTTCCGTTGGTGCGAGCTCCGAAAAATCGGCGTCGGTTTGCGGTGCTGGTGCCGGACGAACAGGCAAGTGTACTTGCCGAGCTCAACGAACCTGTTCTCGTCATCCTCCGCAAGAAACCGCTGGAGGCGACGGACGTTTCGAAGAAAAAACCTTCTGGCAGATCACCGCTCATCCGCGAAATCAAAGGGCGCATCGATTTAATCCAAGAGGACATTCCAGACACCGCACAAACCCCCGAGTCAGGAGCAAAATCGTGAAGCACATTTTCATTACGACCCTGACCGCCGCTTTATTTCTGGCTTGTCAATCCGAAGCTGAGATCGCCGTTCGTCATTCAGGAACTTCTGAAAATGAATTTCAAGCCTTGGCTCAGGCGCTTGGTTTCACAACCGTAGGCGAGTTACTCACCGAGAAAAATCAATTGTCACCTGAAGTCTCGGAACTTTTTCGCCACCGTCTTTTCGAAGCGCAGTCAGAGTGGTTGAAAAAGCGAGCTCCGTTTTCCGCCATCGACCGTTTCTTAGAACTTTCTCTCGAGGCCGATTGGAACTCGATCGAGAGACAGGCGTTTGTGATCTTTTTCTCTCGACGCCTCGAAACCGAGCTGTCCTCGGCGAAAGAGGAAGAGCTTTTTTCGAGATTAAGTGCATTCACCTCTGCTGATGACACTGCTGATTTTTCGAAGATGATATTGGGCGTAAGGTCGAAGTGGGAATCGTTCCTTGCTCGGGAAGCCGGCATTGCAAATTCACGACTTCCTTTTCCGGCAGGCCTGCCAACAGATGTTTCGCATGTTTTATTGAATGGACGTCCAATCGCTCGTCAAACTTTATCGAGTCTATTTCTTCCACGCGCAGACGTGCGAGTGACCTGGATATCAAACACCTATCAGCCGTTCACGATGCGACTAACGGATCGGACAACCGCATGGCCGACACTTGCGCGCAGGGCTTGGCTCAATGACGATTGTTCGATCAACGTCTTGGCGTCGTTTAACAGTGATATCAAAATGAAAGTGCTCGGGTCCGCGAGATGCGAACGCGCAAAGGCGGAAAATCCAACAACGATTTCAGAAGGTGATCAAGCGACAGCGGAAAATCAGCTTTCGAAGTTTGGTCTTTCGCAAAGTCTTACCCCGGCAAACGAGATGCCGAAGTCGGACGGGACGACCGTTTTAAAAAAGCCTTGGTTTTGGGGAGCACTCGGTGTTCTCGCGCTGGGCGCAGTCATAGCGGTGCGAGCCGGTGACAATCGCGATGCTACGGTGCAACCGACGCACAACGAAGGTTGGTAAAAAAAACCTGCGGGGAAACCGCAGGTTTTTTATTTTGGATTCAGACAGAATTTTTTCGCCGAAAGGAAATTTAGCGAGTTCGGCCTGGCGTGGTCCCGGTTGCTGGGCCCGAGCCGCCAGCTCCTGGAACAGTGCTGCCACCTGGCGAAGTATAGAGGTACTCGCTACCTCCGCCGAGCCCGCCGCTGCCGAAGTACGTCTCCCACTTTGAACGGAACGACGAATACTCTTCTAAAAAATTCTTATAGAGGCGAGCGCGGTGAGCGACCGCTTCCGCCTGACGAGCGGCGAGCTGCGGATCTATACCGCCGACCATTCCTGCGTAACCAGCCATCCCAGCGTAGCCTGCCATTCCGGCATATCCCGCCATTCCAGCGTATCCCGGCATTCCAGCGTATCCCGGCATTCCGGCATAACCTGGAGCACCGATGTACCCACCTGCGATTGCGCCAGCGTAGCCGACACCGCCAGCGTAGCCTGGCATTCCAGCGTAGCCTGGCATTCCAGCGTAACCTGGCATCCCCGCATATCCTGGCATTCCGGCGATCGACCCTGCGATTCCGCCAGCCATTCCGCCAGCGTAACCTGGAAGCGGAATTCCTGCGTAACCGACGCCAGGCATTCCACCTGCGTAACCACCAGCGTAGCCGCCTGCGTATCCTGGCATTCCAGCGATTGATCCTGCGATTCCGCCAACGAGTCCGCCAGCGCCAGGGTAACCACCCGGCCACTGACCGACGCCCCATGGTCCGTTGTGTCCCCATGGACCCGCGCCAGGATTATACATCCCGCCGCCGTAGTTTGGATAACCTTGCTGCATGCCCTGCGGGTATCCGAAAGCACCGCCGACATTTCCGTAAATTCCACCCATGCCCATAGGGCCGGCCATACCAAACGGACCCATCTGCGCGCCGCCACCCATAGTTGGAGAGCAACCGAATGAACCGTTCGAACCACCATACATTCCGCCATAGAGACCCGCGGTTCGATATGGGAATCCAGCAGCGACAGAGACGTAAGGATTTGTAAGCGGACCGGTTTGGTTACCAGTTCGTCCATCCATCTCGATTTGTTTTTCGCCTAGCTTCTTACCGAGTGTGTAACCGAGTCCCATCTGCAAAATGTCGAGGCCGACGGCTCCGATAATTTGTCCTGTCGATGGTCCGCGAGACTGACGTGAATGAGACGAGCCGCGGTCGTTGCAACGACCCGATTCGCAACCTGCTTCCATATCGCGATTCGCTCGCTCGGCAATTTTGATGTCCTTCAACTGCCAATTGATCTTATCGATCTCTTCGTCGACTCGTGCGAGACGCGACTGAGACTTTTCCATTTCGACAACGAGGCGACGATAACGATCGAGTGCTCGTCCGCAACTGTTTGCTTGTCCCGACTTTACTCCGCCCGGAACCTGGAAATACTTCGAAGTACAAACGGTGGATTCAATACGACCACCGTCGACACGACAAATCGCGCGCCATGCATTCATCGTGTACGGTTTTTCGCATGGGTGATTCAATGTTGAACCACCGTCAGCAGCGCCCACGGCACCCATGTCGGTACCCCAATCATCGCCGGCGAAATCATTTGGATTTACTGTTGCAGAAGCTCCGGTGACCGTCGAACTTGCCGTCGCTTTTACTTCTCTCGCTTGAGCTGGCATTCGGCTTTGTTCTTTTTCAAGTGAAGTCGAGAAATCCGGCTTCTTCGGTGCGGTCTTCGGTGGTTCTGGGATCGGACGCGCCGGCAACCCGAGTTTTGGTCCCTTCGGTGGCGGTTTCGCCACTGGAGCAGGCTTCACTGGCTCTGGCTCTGGCTTTGGAACTGGTTTTGGTTTCGGCGCTGGCTTGAGCACAACCGGTGGTGGCGCCGCTGGCTCGAGTGGAACTTCTTTCGGCGGCTTTTCGATCGTCACCGTCGTTGTCGTGTCGCGAACAGGAGGTGCGACAACAACGTCCGGAACTGGCTGAGGAGCAGGAAACGGCGCAGAAACAACCGGAACACCTGATCCACAAACGCGGCAGTTCATCTTATTATCCATGTGCTGGAAAATAACTGACGCCCAGTTTGGTTTCACAACTTCGTTGATTTGATCTTTCAACTTGTCCATGTCGCGCTCAAGTTGACGGAAATTCTTTTCGATTTCTTTTTTCTCACGACGAAGATCAGCACGATCTTGCTTCAGCTCATAAGTTTCGTCGTCTTCATCACTTGCGCCGCCCGCCGAGCCGAAGCCCGCGCATGGTTGCATGCCGCCGTACATTCCGTAGCCCCACTGCATT
>JAYSST010000525.1:0-1259 GCA_043720435.1 Bdellovibrionales bacterium | reverse complement strand
GTAGTGGGCGCCTCGGTCGTACAGACCAGATTTACATGACCGCAAAACATCTTTATCTGTTTTCAGCCGGATACACTTGGTTTCAATGGGACCCGCGTTTGGCCGACGATAGGGTTTACGGAACCAGCACAGTGACGCGTTTCGATGTCGGTAAATTGAAGGATGATTCGCGCGGCACTGCCTTTATTGATGGACGGATTCGAAATCAGTTTTCATTCGGAGAATCTTCGGACGGCGCCTCTCTATTCATTGCCACGACTACCTTTGCCGGCGTCGGAACTAGCAGCCGGCTTTGGACTTTGCAAGAGGAAGGCGGGCGGTTCACAGCGGCTGGTTATAGCAGAGAATTTGGTCTTGGTGAAACGATTCGCTCGGTTCGATTTGTCGGGGACCGAGCTTATGTCGTGACTTTTCGGTTCAGCGATCCTCTCTTCACTTTTGACATCAGTGACCCACGGAAAGTCCGTCTCATGAGTCACCTCGAGATTCCCGGTTTTTCAGCGTACCTCCACCCGGTGATGAACGGAAAACTTTTCGGTGCGGGATATCAAGCCGATGCACGTGGTATAACAAGCGGCCTTCAATTTTCACTCTTTGACCCACAGACAGATGGCACTGTTGAAGTCAGCGATCGACTTGAGATGGGTTCGACTTCAAGTCACGTCGATGTGAGCCGCGATCATCATGCGTTTCTGTATCACAAGGAACAAAATGTGGTGTCCGTGCCATTACGAATCGTCGGCACAGATAGGACAATTGAGTTTGCTGGAGCACTTGCGCTTCAGATCACGGACAAAATTACTATCGCTGCAAATTGGACACATCGCGATTTAACGCCTCCCCAATGTATCCCCAAAGAGAAGCAGTTTTTGCTTTGGAGCTGGGCTCAAGAGTCGCACGATATCCAGCGGGTTGTCCAAGCGCCGTGCGGAATCGTTACGCTGTCGCCGTTTGGTGCAAAGCTGCATAGAAGTTCTGCACCTTGGGATGAACTCGCGACGAAGAAGTTCAACGGGACGAACGTCGGGTCGCAAGGTTGTTTGAATACATATTGAATACAGAAGATTGAAGTTAGGACTCGCCCAATGTTCAAGAAAGACGAGAAGATAGGCGATGGAAAATGCAAACTTGTTGCAGTTAAAACCGAGATTGCCAAATGTTTTTGGATACGACGACTATCGCCTTTTTCTTCGTGATAGTTATGGTTATTTGAAAACCCATTCTCGAAATTTTTCGTTTCGATATTTCTCCCGGCGAGC
>JAYSST010000524.1:0-7884 GCA_043720435.1 Bdellovibrionales bacterium | reverse complement strand
GCGACTTCTCGGCTCGCTTTAAGGCTGAACGCGCAGTTTCAACCGCTTTGGATGCGCGTTGCCCTTGAGACAGCTCTCGTGAGAGCTTTGTCATGTGGCGGGTAAGTCAGAGCTGACGGAACAGCAGATCATCGATGAACTCAAAGAGAAGGTGCGGGAATTCCCGCAGCTTCCTGGCGTCTATTTGATGAAGAATGCCGCTGAGAAGATTATCTACGTCGGCAAAGCGAAAAGTTTGCGTTCGCGAGTACGAAGTTATCTCAACGACTCTGGCGACCATTCGCACAAGACTCGTTTTCTAATTAAGAATATCCGCACCATCGACACAATTTTGACGAAGACTGAGGTCGAAGCGTTTCTGCTCGAAGCTTCGCTGATCAAAAAACATCGCCCGCGATATAATATTCGACTCAAAGACGACAAAAGTTATCCGTACATTCGTGTTTCGATGGCGGATGGATTTCCGAGATTGTATCTCGCTCGCAAAGTGAAAAAAGACGGTGCGATGTATTTCGGTCCGTATACCAGTGGGACGGCCGTGTGGGGCACAATTCGTTTTTTAAATCGCACGTTTATGATCCGCGATTGCAAAGACGCATTTTTTGCGACTCGTAAGCGGCCTTGCATGAGTCACCAGATCGGACGCTGCAAAGCTCCTTGTGTAAAGCTCGTCACCAAAGATGAATACACCGAGGACATCGGCCAGGCAGTTCAGTTTTTACGGGGACGCGATAAACAAATTGTTCGCGATCTTTCGAAACGCATGAAGGATGCGTCCGGCGCTGAGCGGTACGAGGCTGCGGCGCGCTTCCGTGATTCCATTGATGCTGTGAAGGCGGTGCTTGAAAAGCAAGCTGTTGTGAACGATACGACAGATCTGGATCAGGACGTCGTCGGATATTTCGGCGATGAGCGCGGTACACTGGTCGAGACAATTCACATTCGTTCGGGGAGAGTCATCGGAAACAAGGGACACTTTCTTCCGCTGCTCGATGCAAATTCACCGGATGAAGATATTCGCGAGTGGATGGCAACCTACCTCAATCAATATTATGACGAAGCGTTGATACCAGATGAACTTTTGCTGCCGACTGATCTTGGTCGTGAAATCACGCAACTAATTGCAGCTGTTTTTGAAGAGCGCAGCGGGCGAAAAATAAAAATCCGTTTTCCGACAGATACCGTGGGACATCGATTGCTCGATATGGCGAATTCAAATGCAAAAGAGCATTTCGGAAGCTACGTCGATAAATCGGAGGCGAAGAAAAAAGGACTGCTCGAAATTCAAGAACGCTTGAAGCTACCGGCGATTCCACTTCGCATTGAATGTTATGACATATCGACGTTTCAGGGTGCCGAAACTGTGGCGAGCCAGGTCGTATTTGAAGACGGTGTTCCGAATAAAGATCAGTACCGCCGCTATAAAATCAAAACCGTTATCGGAACGAATGATTTTGAATCGATGCGTGAAGTTCTGACTCGACGATTTGCTCACGACGAACTCGATACACCGGATCTTGTCGTAATCGACGGCGGAAAAGGTCAGCTTGGTATCGCGATGGAAGTATTTAAAGAAATAAATCGACTCGAAATTCCGGTTGTGGGTTTGGCGAAGGCGCGCACCGACTCTGATTTTAAGTCTAGTGAAGTTCGAGCGAGCGAAGAACGATTTTTCCTACCCGGCCGGCAGAACCCGGTGTTGTTCAAGCAGGGAAGCGAAGCGTTTCGCATTCTCGTCGGCATTCGCGATGAGGCGCACCGATTTGCAATCACATATCACCGCAAACTTCGTGAATCGACATCGCTCGAAAGCGAATTAGATCAGGTTCCTGGCTTGGGACCGGTGAAAAAGAAAGCGCTGCTCACAAACTTTCCATCGGTCGATGCGATTCGCAACGCCGACGTCGAGGATATTGCCAAAATCAAAGGCTTCAACAAGGCTTCGGCCGAAGCGCTTTTGCAGGAATTGACGAAAGAAGTCTCGAGCGGCGAAGCTATCCTAGCTGCCGAGGCCACCCAAAACGGCGAAAATGGCGCCGTATAACGGCTAGTCACCGTGAAAACTTTGTGTTCGGCACCCATCGGTGCGGCGCGAATTACTCGACTCAATCGAACCTATTGCATCTCATCCATACAACCGATCTAACCCTTTGGTCAGGGGATTGCTGTATAAATCCCTGCAACATTTTTTTTCTTTTCTGGAAGGGCAGTCGGATGAATCACGTTTCACGAGTTCTTTGCGCAGGTTTAGTTAGCTTCTCATTAGTCGGAGGAAGCGAGTTCGCGCGAGGCCAGTCTGAATCTGAAGGCAAACCGTCGATCGCCATCGAAGTGATTTCGGTTATGACAATACTCGGTTCGAGTGCCTATGCCGTGAACCAACAAATGACTGCTAATGCTCGTTCGCAATTTCACTCGCAATCGATTGTGAACTCGTCTGGGTCTCGTTTGCTCACGGCGCGAGAGCGTACCCTTTCGACACCCAATCCGACTCTTGCTGCCAAAGTTCTCGAGGGAACGATTCCGGGCGACGTCATTCATATGAGCTACCAGGCTGGGACGCCGGAAGCTTTGCAAGCGGCGGCTAAAGACCTAGATCACTCTCGAACAGTTTGGTTGAAACGGGTGACCGAGTTACAAACGCAGAGAACCGCACTTGAGGTTGAAGTCGCGGAGTTGCGTCGAGTCACGGCCAACGTACCAGCGGACGAAGTACGGTTTCGTAATTCGCATCTCGTCAAACTTAAAGGCGTCGAGGCGCAACTCGCAAGTCTGGATAAAGTTCTTAAAGACGCAGACAAACGCGTGCAAAGCGCTAACGGAAACTATCACGCAGCACGTTTGAATCTGGCGTCGACGTTAAAAAGCGGCACGATGAACGGTCAATACCACATTATTCGCGATATTCTTGTCGACAGTCGCACGCACTTTGAACTTCGGTCGTTCTTTGCACAAAACCTTGCGGGTCGTACGGCTGGAGCGGCCCACAGGGCGTTGCCTCATGTACAGATTACTCGCGTTCAAGTTGCTAATTCTAAGGTTGTGGCGGGCGCCATCACTCGAATGAAGGGTGGGCTTTTCGCGATTGGCGTAGGTGTTGTTGTTCTCGTCCAAGAATTAACTGTCGGAGCGGTTTCGGATAGCCTCGCCAAACTACCAAATGAGCATTACATGCCGGAGTCTCGAACAGCGCCGGCGGGCGATCCACTATTGCAGTGAGTGATTTCGGGTGCGAAGCGAGATGTGACAGCTCTCGCATTTCGCGTCTTCGATTACTGTCAAAGTAAGATGATCCATTTTGTGAGCGAACTTAAGTTCGGTTCCACAGAGGCAGCAGTGATTCTGATCCTGAACGAATTCCTGCACTGCAGTTAACTGATCTTGGATGTCCGTTGCTTCGTCGCTGTAAAACTCTGTTGTCATTTTTGCTTCCGCCATGATGCACTCCGTCTGCTGTTAATAGCTTTTCGGAGGCCGCCCAGAATTCTTAACGGGAAAAATTTGCCGCCCGCCCAACGGTCCGTTATGGTCGCCAGATGCCGATTCCCTCAACCAAATCCGGAGACCTTATCTCGCGCTATTTTGAACGCGTTTTGGGGGTAAGAAATGTTTCTTCACAGACAGCTGAGATGTTCGATACGTTGCCGAGCGAGCGAACTGAAGTGAAGTCGGTGTGCCTGCTGGTTGAGATCGGCACCGGATCAGATACCCCGTCGATTCAAGAGATGGGCGCACGACTGGTAGAGGCAATCCGCAATGAATGGTTGAAGCAGTCACTCGACCATTTGCCTGAGATCGAGTGGATGCGCACTGAAGATGCTGCCTGGCAAGACGCGGTCGCTGCTCGCGGTTCTGCTGCTGTGCTCGTGATTGTTTGTGGTGCTCATCACCTGCCGTCTGTTGACTCGCGCGTGGTGCACGTTTCTAGTTTCTTAGAAATGCAGGACAGTCACGTTCTCAAGCGTGAATCGTGGCGCGCCATGCAGCAAAGAATCTCTGCATTCGCCAACTCTGTAGTCCATCACACGTCCCAGTAGAGCAATGCGAGGCTACCCAAATCTGGCGATGCTTCGCATCAACGCTTGGTGCGACGTTCGTCGGGCTCGATTCTACGGCTATGCGAATGCACGCGTTTCTCCAAGTCGCTCTGTTATTCACCTTTGTGAGCTCACTTTTTTCTGCGCCCGATTCGTTCGCTCAAGCGCCAGCAAAAACCTCATCGGCGCGAGCCACTTGCACGACCGAGGCGACAATCGACGGTGCGATTTCGACCGCGACATATGACTTTATTGACCGCGCGCTTAAGCGCACGGTTCGCGAATCATGCAAATCTATTTTGTTTCACGTCAACACTCCGGGTGGAAGTCTTCAGACAACGCGGATGATCGTTGAAAAAATTCTGAGCAGCCCGGTTCCAGTTTTGTGTCTTGTCGGTCCCGAAGGCGGTCATGCCGGAAGTGCCGGCGCGTTGATCTTGCTTGCCTGCCATGTGTCGGGTGTATTGCCCGCGACAAACATTGGCGCAGCGACACCCATCGCGGGCGGAGGTGCCACGCTCGGTGATGACTTAAGAAAAAAAATCGTCGAGGACACAAAGAGTTGGGCCATCGCGCTCGCGAAGCGGCGCGGGCGCTCCGTTACTTTTGCAGAGAAGATTGTGACCGAAGCGAAATCGTATGATGCCGACGAAGCGTTGAAGGCAGGCGGCGTCGACATCTTAGCGAAGTCACCTGCTGATTTTCTAACCCAAGCCGAAGGGCGAAGCGTTCTCATGGCGGCGACGCTTGATGCTGAATCCGGCACCAGCTCGAAAGTCGAAACAGGCGCATTAGTTCCGATCGAAAAAGACCGGCGCGAGCGCGTGTTGAGCGTCATCACAGACCCGGAATTTTCTTATTTGATTTTCATGGCTGCGCTTGGACTCCTTTACTTTGAAATTACTCATCCAGGAGCCATCGCGCCCGGAGTCGCTGGCGCTCTAATGTTAGTGACGTCGCTCATATCGTTTCAAAAACTTGATGTTTCGTGGGGCGGTGTGGGACTCATCGCGCTTGGAATTCTTTTTCTTATTGCTGAAGCGTTTGTACCGAGTTTCGGTGCGCTCGGAATTGGCGGCGTGATTGCACTCGGAGTCGGTAGCGTCTTGCTTTACGATCCGTCGAGCGGAGGTCTTGCTTTGAGTCTATGGATGTCGCTAGGTGTGCCATTAACGCTAGGTCTTTCTCTCCTCGGGTTTGCGCTGTGGATATTTAAGTCACGCAAGCAGGGAAGCGAGAGCTTGAGTGAAAGTGGACTTCTCGGAGAAGTCGTGAAAACGGATCGCGTCAGTGATGACGGTTTGTCAGGTATGGTTACAGTTCGTGGCGAGATTTGGGCGTTTGAAAGTTCGGTTCCTGTTCGCCTCGGCGAAGAAGTTAGAATCGATGAAATGTCCGGACTCAAACTGAGAGTGCATGCGTTGAAGTGTCTTAAGAAAACAGAGAGTTGAGGATCACGTGGAAGTGTTTTTGATTTTTATAGTTATGTTTGTCGGATTCATTTTGGTGAGTTCGATCAAGATATTGAACGAGTGGGAAAAAGGTGTGGTACTTCGTTTAGGACGAAGCATCGGTATTCGCGGCCCCGGTTTGATTATCGTGATTCCTTTTGTCGACAAAATTTACCGAGTCGATCTTCGAACAGTCACAATGGATGTACCTTCGCAAGACGTCATCACGCGCGATAACATCTCGTTGAAAGTGAACGCTGTTGTTTATTTCCGGGTTGTTAACGCCGAAGACGCTATCTCGAAAGTCGCCGACTTCTATTTTGCGACAAGTCAGCTCGCCCAAACGACACTTCGCTCGGTGCTTGGTCAGTTTCAGATGGACGAGATTCTCGAGCAGCGAGATAAAATCAACCATCGCCTGCAAGAGCTGATCGATAATCAGACGGCGCCATGGGGAGTCAAAGTAGCACTCGTGGAAGTCAAAAATATCGATCTTCCAAAAGAGATGCAGTCAGCGATGGCGCGTCAAGCGGAGGCCGAGCGCGAGCGTCGCGCAAAAATTATTTCTGCCGAGGGCGAATTGCAGCGATCTGAAATACTCGCAGAAGCCTCAACGAAGCTCGCGGTGTCGCCAAATGCAATTCAGCTCGCTTATCTACAAACGTTGACCGAGATGGCCGGCAAAGAGGGAACTCGAACAATCGTATTTCCGGTACCGATCGACTTGCTCAAAGGACTTTTGAACCGCTAGTCTTTAGGTAACAGTTCCCTTTCTGCAGGGCCCTGCGGCACTCAGTGCCGCGGAGCCCTGCAGAAAGGGAACTGTTACCTAGGAGTTTTGTGAAAACTTGGTCTGCTCTTCAAGGATGGAGAGCGAAGCTAGTCGTTGCTTGCGCGCTGTCGACCACGTCGGCGTGCGCGTTTCTCGTTGAGTCATCGGTCGCGTTTTCGCAATCGGCGGCGGCTAGTGAAGTCTCGGTTCGGCTCCGTCCACTCAAAGGTACAATCACGATTGCTGGCACGGGACTAACCGCTCGCGACGGAGCGAAGACCGTTTTTCAAGCTCGAGAATATGGCCGTTTTACGTTCAAATATTCTCCATCCAGCGAGCTGAACCCTGCCGGGTTCTGGACCATCGACGACGGCACTGGAAAAAACAAAATCGTTCACGCTCGAAAAATCGATGTGTTCGGCGACAGTACGCGCGTCGATTTACGTCCGGCCCCGCCTCACGTGCAACTTGTCGCTCGAAGCACGAGTTCGCAAATCGATCTCGTCGCGTTTATGTCTCTTGAAGAATACCTTCAAGGAGTCGTCGCCGGAGAAGTTCCGCGCGACTGGCCGATCGAAGCGTTGAAAGCGCAAGCGGTTGCGGCCAGGTCTTTTACGCTTGCGAAGATTCTCGAACGCGAGGCCTCCGCGCCTGACTGGCTCTTTGAGGCCACTGTTCAAGATCAAGTCTTCGATCACGAGCGTATTCACTCCCGCGCGACCGATGCCGTACGCGCGACCGAAGGCGAAGTTTTGTTCGAGGGGGGTATCGGTCACACCCCTAAAATCGTCGCCGCTAATTATCACTCGGATTGCGGCGGAACCACCGACGAGCCGGGCACGGTGTGGGGTGGCCGACCCACCAGTAACGGAACTGCCAAGGACGCGGTCTGTGCACTGAAACCGCGGAACACTTGGCGCTATGTCAGCGACCTGACGGAACTTAGGCGCAAGCTTTCAAACCACGGTTTGTTGCCGTCGCAGTTTCAACTTGCGTCGGTTTCGGTGGCTCGCAGATCGCCGGGCGGGCGTGCTTTAAATATCGTTGCTCGTTCTGTTGACGGAAAAAATCAGGTGTTTTCAGGCGAGCGTTTGCGGGCGGCGCTCGGTTATAGCGATCTGAAGAGCACCTTGTTCAACGTGAATGTGACCGATACCCGTTCCCAAATCGAATTTGTGGGAAAAGGATTCGGGCATGGAACCGGGTTATGTCAGTGGGGAGCCCGTACCCTGGCCGCAAACGGTCGATCCTATCGAGAAATCCTGCAGCACTATTACCCGCGGCTGCTTTTAAGCGACCCTAAAAACGTCGTTAAAACCGAGCCCCAAGCGGTCGCTCAAGTCGAATCGTCCTCAAAACTATAAAGTGCCCTTTCACGGCCCGGGGGTGTCACCCTAGGCCGAAACGCGTCACCATGAAACGCTTTCCGATGTGTCTCACGATGAGACACATCCATTTTTCCCGAGCTATTACGACAGCCTAGAGCACATCCCGAAATTCTTACATCGTTGGCGTACGTCTCGCATTGATATGAGGCGTAGGGAAAGTCGACCGCCGGTTGTTCGGCGCAAGACGGGGTTAAAGGTTAACAGGGGAAAGATGTATGAAACACCCGATAAACAGA
>JAYSST010000523.1:0-1262 GCA_043720435.1 Bdellovibrionales bacterium | reverse complement strand
GAAGTTCGTCAGTTGTGGTGATTGTCTTCGCGTTCGCTTGGAACCCTCGTTGGTTTTGAATCAGATTTACGAATTCAGTCGCGAGATCGACGGTCGATCGCTCGAGAGACTTCGCAAACAGCTGACCACGACCTGCTGCTCTCGATTTTCCGATAGCACCCGCGCCCGAATCTCGCGATTCCTTGAGGCGGTTGTTACCAGCTTTGAAGAGTGCTTCTGGATTTTCGAATTTGGCGAGGGCAATCTGACCGAGATCGGCAGCCTGACCGTTCGTGTAGAGCGCGGTCAAAACACCTTCGTCATTGAACGACATGTTCGTGATTGTACCTGCTGCCGCACCATCCTGGCGCCATGAAATCAGATCTGATTCCTTACCGTACTGCTTCGAACCGTCGAGGCCTTTGCCTTTATCGGTGGTGATCGCATCACCGAAGTCGATCTTCACTGCCTGGTTCTGAAGTGCGCCGCCTGCGAAGTTGAACGCCTGCTTGGTGATTTGCTCTGTATCGAGCTTACCATCGACAGTGAACGTCAGCTTCGCCGTCATAACTTCCGAAAGTTTTCCGCCTGTACCGCCGGTGATTTCCTTACCATCGCACATGCCACGGACGTCCCAGGTACGATCCGCCGACTTGTTGAAGAACATCGTCATCAAATGCTTGTTACCCTGCGAATCGAAGACTTCAACTCCGGTCGAAAAGTTTGATGTCGAATATGGATCTTCGGCGTTGAAGACTTTCCCAGCCTCCATACGTGAATCCAAGTTCATGTCGAGATTCAATTCAGCGGTCGCCTTAGCTGGAATCAACGCGCGAGGGAACTTGATGTCGCCGGTCTTGTTGATGATCTTGCCTTTGTCATCCGACTGAAAGCCTTGTACGCGCTGTCCGTCGTTCGAAGTCAGATAACCTTCACGATCGAAGTGGAACGATCCGTCGCGAGTGTACGACTCGCCGTCGGAACCACGAAGTGTGAAGTATCCGTCTCCTGAAATCGCAAGGTCGGTCGACTTTTCAGTCGAGTCGACGTTACCTTGGCTGAGAATTGGATTCACGGCACCGATCTTAACACCACGACCGATCTGGTTACCTCCCAAGATCCCTTTCAGGTTCTTCGAGATAATGTCTTGAAACTCTGCACGACTGGCTTTGAAACCAATGGTGTTCGCGTTGGCGATGTTATCACCAATGACTCCCAATGCTTCGCCTTGTGCCGATAAACCAGATACGCCCGTATAGAGCGATGAAAGAACACCCATGAAC
>JAYSST010000522.1:0-3073 GCA_043720435.1 Bdellovibrionales bacterium | reverse complement strand
CCGGTAAAAACGCCGGCGGTGTCATTCTGTAAAAAAAGTTTCGAATTCGAGAAGGCGCTTCGCTAGCGCCCACTCGTCCGCCATTGAGCTTTATGCCTTCGTCATCGGGGTAGCCGACGACGACAAACGCGTTCTCTTTGGAAGTTTCAGACAGCGCGCTTTTAAAGCTGTCGACTGTATCCGCGGGCGTCAGCAGCTTGGTTAAATCGCCAAGACGTACATCGCTCGGGTCATTTCGGCTGAAAAGTAGCTTTGTATCGATCGCTTGCAAAACCCGGTTTGTGCTCGCCATGCCCCAAAGCTAATCAGGATCGCGCGCGTTAGTCACGAACCGGCGAAAGAGATATCACTTCGTTCGATTTACCGGTTTTCGGGTCGAAAATTTCGAGTGTTAAGGCCGTGCGTCCGGCCTCGCTTTGCAGCTGGAGGCGTCCGACGTAAACGGCTCCGCGGGTGCCGAGGGTCGCCTGCTTTTCGACGAGAAAAATCGAATATGACGATCCCAGTTCTGGAGCCAGCGAGTAGCTGAGGTCTTTGAATTTTGCTAAATCCATATAACCGCTTTGTCGCGCTGATAAAGAAAAAGTCGGCCGGTAAAGCGTCATAGAATTGAAGTTTTCGAAGCGCACGACCTGCCACTTAGGGCTGCGCCAAGTTCCGATCAGATCGCTAAGTCCGACAGCTTCAATGCCATCGACGATGACCTCGTCCGTTCGGCCGTCGAGATCGGAATCTGAAAGCTTGCCGTCGAGCACCACGTAGTCGCCGGTCTTCAGATCAAGAAGCTTTGATCGGATTTGAAATGATGTCGATACCGACAAGCGCTTTGCCTCGGTCTGTTTCGGAAGAGGCAGAAGATACACCTGCATCGATTCGATGAGGATAAAGCCGCGAACTGATTCGGCCCCGGCCGTCGAGATTTGAATGGTGAGAAATAGTAGCAAGACGAGCGTTAAACGTGCGCGAGTTCGCAAAAGTGCAATCAAGTTCGGCCCCCTCAGGTGTGAATGCACTAGCTGTGTGACTTCCCCTCGTCAACTCATGTAGCAAGGAGGTTCTATGACGACTCCGATGTGGTTCGAATTTGTCGAGCGGCTTCATCCCTCTAGAGAGTCGGATTTGACATCCCTCGTCACGACTCTGCCGGATGATTTCGCTGAGGAATTGAGTGCCGAGGTTCGGCTCGACTGGTGGGTGCATGTTGGCGGTGTGTTGCGCGCCCGCCTAGAAAAGAGGCTTGAGCAGAGCTCGCCGTTTGGCGTGACATTTACAATAGCAATGAAGCCGGATCCGGTTTTGAAATTCGAAATCACCGCATGGTTGCAAGCGGCATGGTTGCGTAAGGTGAGCCGCCAAATCGATCCGCGAACCCACATTCGCGTGGTCGATCGCGAGTGGGTCGCCGAACTTTCGAAATTATCTGTCGAGAACTTTGAAATCGACTCAGTCACTGAAGCTGCGTCATGGTATCGCCGCTTAAAATTGCCGGTTTTGAAAGACGGGCTTGGCGCGGAATTTTTACGGGATATGACCGCTTCAGGCGTTGATCTTGGAGAACCGCCGTGGATTTTATGGAGTCGACTTCCACCGTATTTAAAACGTCGGCGCACGAATGAGTTCGAACAGGTATTTAGCGAAGTAGACGAACGCCTCACTTTTTTGCGTGTCGCTTTGAGCCCGCAAGATGAGAGAAACGAGCGTGCAAGTCTGACTCCGCATCAATTGATGGTAAACCCAACATTCGAGTTCAATGAAAGTACCAAGAGCATGGGGCCGATCGTTGCCTTGGCTAGAAACTGGGATACGGTCTCTCGCCGTCCAATCACAGCACTCGAAGCGTCGGTGCTTGATCATGTACGCGAATCGTTTCGAATCGAACGAAGCGGTCTTCTAAAGGCGGTTTCATCTGAAACTGGTGTTAGAAAAGAATTCGTCGGGGCGGCGATTGACAGTCTTATTGCTGACTTCTTTTTACTCTCTTCGGAAATAGCTCAAGCAACGTCACGAGATCAATAGGAACTGGCCCATTACGCTGCGTTAGCCGGTCGACGGATTCAGCATTTCATTGTGGAAAACCGCGTAGATAGCATAGTGATCAGTTAATCTTTCAGGGAGTTTTGTGGTGCACCAGGTGCGCCGGAAAAGCCGATTCATGTTGGCTCTCGTCATCGCGCAAGTGTGATTGAGCGAAAACAATGGATCAAACCGCACTTTCTTCAGTTCTCCTTGTCCGACAATCGAACCTCTCATTCCTTTGAACGTAGCGTGCGTCGCATGCGGGAAGGCTTTTTTCAAGTCAGCTCCGTAATGCGGGTTTTGATCGGACTTAAACGTAGCCGTCTCCGAAACTAGTGGCTTCAAAGTCTCAAAAAGACGTTTTCTAGCCTGCGGGCGAGTGTCTCTACGTGAGCCATATTTTTTTAGTGCAATTCGGGTGAGGTGTCCTTTTGCCTGGAACTGCGAAACTTCAAAGCCTAGAATTCTTCTCGTTTTCGATTCGACCGCAAGCGTGATGGATAAGGGTTTACACTTTGTGTGTTCAGAAGTTTCTTGGTCGTCAAATTCGACAATTGAACATTTCTCCATCGCTAAGTTTGCTTTACGTAGCTCCGCGCGGCTATTTGTGCCTAGGTAAATTAGTTTTCGCGCGACGGTGGTCCGGCTTAAATTTAGAAGCCTCGCCGAGCGCCTTAGCGATACGCCGGAGCAAAGCAGCTTCCTCAATCGTTCATTGAACTGCCGCTTTTTTTGTCGGTACGCGGGGTGAGCCGTACTGCGCGAAAAGCTTCGTTTGCACACTTGGCAATAAAAACGTTGGACCGTGCGAGAATCGGACGTCCTTCGAAACGTGCCTGAACGCCTTACAAACGACCGAGCATCGGATTGAATTGCGGCTAATGGGCAGTAGGGACATGTTTTATTCATATCAGTACTGCCACGGCAATTTGCTCACCAAGCGCAGTGTGGTGGGCCAGTTCTAGATCAATAGACTTTTGATTTCTGCGGCGAGTGTGCCCAGTTTCTTGTCTTCAAGCAAAGCCTCGACATCGGGCAGAAGCTCTTTCAACCGAGC
>JAYSST010000521.1:0-3076 GCA_043720435.1 Bdellovibrionales bacterium | reverse complement strand
AACCCAGCAAGCACTGTATTCACTGAATCGACGGTGGATGTGGGTTCCAGAATTTTGTCAAAAATCAGCCGCTGATCTACGCCCTGATTGGGAATCAGGCCGGTGACCCGCGACGCCGATCGATAACTATCGCTGTAAACTCCAACGCCGACAGTTTCGCCAGCTTCGGGCGCTCCTGAAGCCGCAAGAGTCATGAGCGGCGCCATCATGGTCGATCGCACTCTTCGATAGCCGCCTAAATCGAGCGGAGTGGATTTACTTAGAACTAAATTCTCGACTGTAGCCATTTCGTAAGTGATGTCCGTACCGTCGCCGCGCGTCCACATGACCCGTCGATGTCCAGATTTCATTTCTTCACGAGTCGCAGGGAAGAAGCCGATCGGGAAGCTGTCCTCGACCGAAATCGTTGAAAGACCTCGGTCACTCAAAACATAGAGGCGGAAGTCAGGATGATCAGTCGGAGTCGGATTCCACGGATCATACGGTTTTTTCTCGATGTCTGGAGTTGTCCCGCGAGTAATCCACGCGGGAACTTTTCGTTTTCCTGCGCTAATCCATTGAAACGTGTCAGTCACAACCGCAGCTTTGCTGCTGAACTCATATTCTGCGGCGCTCTTGCCCTCGAAGTTTTGAGCCAGCGGTTTAAAATCCGCGTCGAAGAATCGGAACATAAAGCTTGGAGTCTTCTTCGCTGCCGTCGGATTTGTTTTCCAAATCATCACGTAATCCGAAGAGCCGTTATTGTCGACGTCAACTCGTTGCACCAGAAGAAGTGTTCCCTGCGCCGCTGGAAGTTCAACAGACCCTCGAAACCGATAGCTCCGTTGCTCCTGTGCTAAAAGAGATACTCTCAAAGTTTTATCGACGGTTTTCATCGAGATGTAGTCTTGTTCATTGCGACCGTCGATGCTGAAGACGGATCGAAGCGCCGAGCTCGGAAGATCATTGATAAGAGTTTGATCGCCAGAAATCTTGCGAGTCTCAACCTCGGGATCGTTCGGTAGCGGAATCGACAATACGTCTAAAGCAACATAACGCTTGTTCGTCTTCTTCACGCCAGTCTTGGCGTCGACGACGGTCACCGACATTTCGGCAGTGATGTCGCTCTCGAGTCGTTCAGAGGCAATAGCAAGTTCTAGATCGAACGTGCGAGTTTCGCCGGACTTCCAGTCGTCGATCGCAAGCGTACCTGGCTCGATCCGCACGTCGCGTGACGTCTGACCATTAAATTTCAATTCAATCGAAACGGTTTTGGCATCAGTCCAAGCGTTTTCGAGTCCGAGCTTGAACGCCACTTTTCGGCTGCGTCGGTCCCAGTTAATTTCAATCGGACGTTTAGCCACGGGCAATATCAGCGGTTGCGGAGCCGCATTGTAGGCACGCGCTAGATCGGCGTTACCCGACTGAACGATCGGCACGTGAGCCCGCTTCACTCGTGGGTTTTCACTGATATCTCGCGCACCGACCAAGAGACGCGCACGAGCCTCGCCTGCAGAAAAACCGTAGTTTAATAATCGCGCTAAAAGTCCTGCAATGTACGGCGACGCCATACTCGTTCCGTTTTTGATTTCGTACCCCGAGCGATCGGTGAACACGCGAGAATTTAGCGAAGTCGGGAAGAGACTGAGGATATTCAAACCCGGAGCTGCGATGTCGACACCAGCACCATAGTTCGAGAAGTGCGAAATGGCGCCGTCGGGATCGTGCGAAGCAACGCAGATCATTCCGTCGAACACGCACGGACGAATCAACGCATCTGTTCCATCGTTGCCAGCAGCTGCAACGAGCAAGATACCGCGTGAGCGCGCGAGATCGATCATCTCGCGCATCAAGTTCGAGTCGACGTCGACCGGCCAACCGAGCGACATGTTGACGACTTGAACGTCCGACCGAATGGCGTAGAGCAAGCCGCGTGCGACGAGGTCGCCCAAACCTTTTTCGGTTTTTAGCGCGCTTTCAGTCGGCTTCGGAACATTTGTTAGATCAGTGCGAATTCGTCCGTTCGAAGTCACTTCTTTCACTCGTACGGGGGCTGTTGGTGCAGCCGTAATAACTTTCACAGGCAGAATCCGAACGTTCTCCATGACGCCACGAATGCCGTCGTTATCGTCGCGTCGAGCAGCGATGATACCTGCGACGTGAGTCCCGTGGCCGATCATGTCGCGCGCGTCGGCGTCGCCCCAGACGTTGTCGCCGATCGCTGACTTCGCGGTCACGTTCCATCCCGAGCAGTCGAGCGGATACCCGTTACCGTCAAAATCCTTTCCCATGTATTTCGCATCGCACGCCGCTCGAACTTTTTTAGCTTCGATAAATGGCGTAATCTTGTCCGAATCTTTCTGACATTTCGTCAGCTCCGCAATCGCGCGGCACTCTGGCGTATTTTCGACAACGCGATCAAGCATTTCGGAATGACCGAAATCGACACCCGTGTCGAGAACTGCGATTGTGATCCGGCGTTTTGGATCTGTCGATTCTTTGGGAGCCCTCTCGACGCCGACGTCTTCGCCAGGTTTTCCTTCAACGAAGAGGCTGGTGAGATCGTCGATCGCGATCGGAATTCGCTGACCGATATTTTTAATTGCCCACTGCAAGCTTTCGAAACTCGAGCCGCGGGCTTCTTCTTTCGCCTGTAACGGTTTCGGCCCATCCAACTGAAATTCGATTTCCGCAGGTTCGAGGCGAACTTTCAAACGCTTCTTCAAAACTGAAGCTTCGAGTTCGATCAAAGCCCGTTCGCTCAAAACCGTAAACTTCTTCGCGTCAGCCAACGTTGCTCGGCCTGCGCCCGCCAACATTCGTCGTTCGTCCGGAGAAAATACGGGCCGTATGTTTGTTGCTTGGGCAAGGCGTACGACGGCATCGATGTCAGCCGTAGTTCCACCCTTTGCTGCGGTCGCAATGACGTCCAGCGCCTGTGCCGGAACCGACGAAAGACAAATGACGCTTGTTACGAAGGTGTTCAGAATAATTGAAGCTGTCTTCATCACTAGTACCCTTCACTCAAGTAGCTTGCGTTCATCTCGGACGACATAATTTGGAAGTCGGTTGCAAAATCGCGGAAGACACCGGCTTT
>JAYSST010000520.1:0-7914 GCA_043720435.1 Bdellovibrionales bacterium | reverse complement strand
GGCTATTTGAAACACAAGGTAAACGTGGATTTCCTCGACGAAGATAAGCTCCCGAAAGATTACAAGCAGATGCAAAGCGATCGTTCGCAAAAAGATTTCTCGCGCGAATTTGAAGGTCGTTCTTCCGGTGGCGGTCGCGATGGCGGCGGACGCGGTGGAGCTGGCAGTTCTGGCGGCGGTGGACGCGGCGGTCGCGATGGTGGCGGACGCGGTGATAGCGGCGGTGGACGCGGCGGTCGCGGCGGACGTGCAGAAGGCGGTCGTGACGGTGGACGTGGTCCGCGCGGTGGCGGGCGTGATGGCGGACAAGAAATGAATGCAGATGCGGGCGGTGAACAACGTCCACGACCAACGCCGACTCCTTCGGGAGCTCGTGGTCCAAGTCCGATCACTCCTCGTGATCCGAACGCTCCGATTCCACAGCGCACGAGCGGGCGTCCTGAGAAAAGCGGCGGACGGCATGACAAGAGCGCGTCGGCTAAGCACTCGGGTGCAAACGGCAATGGCAAGCAGGTAGCCGGCGGACGCAGTGGCGACAAGAATCGCAAAGGTGGCAAGCCGCAAAAAGGCGGAAGCCGTCCAATTCCTGTCGGTTCAAATAAATCGATCGGGCAAAAAGTTAGCGGCTTCTTTAAAAATCTTTTCGGTAAATAGCGCCTCTTCGAAGCGCCGGCGAAAAATAGAGAGCGGATGTTGCTCTCGTGTTGGTGCGAGGCAGCGCTGAATTAGGGGAACGTCTTCTGACGCTCCTTTTTTTTGGAAAGGCGCTGTCATTACAGCGGCTCTCTTTATTTCGTCTGGGATTGTTCGAGCGGGCTTTTCTCTTCGAGAACCGCGTTGATTTTAATGACGAGCGGATCGAAGAAGTCGTGTTGCCGGGTGACGATTCGTCGCGCCTTATTGCCCTCAAGATATTCGTCTAACGCGCGAACGATGTTGAAGATCGGTCCGGCCACACGGTTCGACAGATACGTCGCCGCTGTCCATGCGCAGGCAAGAGTCGCCGAAATAAAGAACACGAGGTAGAGCGAGATTTTGTTCAACTTCCCTAACAGTTCGATGACGACCGTTTGATTGACGTCGTTTTCGATCAAGACGTTCATGATTTCGCTAGAAATCATGCGAACACCGAATACCGCCATCAAACAAATCAGTGCGCCGGATACCGCGACGACGCCGATGAGACGAAATTGAACTCGGCGGTCGACGATTCTGATTTTGCGTACTGGTGTTGTCATTACCACTCGAATGTTTTGACGATTGAATTGCAGGCGCGAAGCGTATTGGCAAAATCTGTCGCGTCGTCACGGCATGTGAGGATGGCCGCACGTTTGCGTTGTTCGCTGACGAACACGACTTGCCGAAGTTGCATTTTTGAATCGCGATTCATGAGGTCGATGACGTGTCCGCGAACACCACTTTGCGAGAATGGTTGTGAACCGAGAACATCAAAACCAAAGCGGGGATATTCCTTTATCCAACGACCGATGTATCGATCCGCGCCTGTTCCGCGCGCGAGTTGATCGACCCGAACAGTCAGCGAGGCTTTGGATTCATTTCGTGGACTGCGATAAACGGTCAAAATAGTTTGGTTCCCGCGTGGGGGAGCAGCTTGCAACCATCCGGACTCGCCAGAATGGAGGCGAAAGCCATCCGGTGAACGGTAAAATCCGAGACGAGGAGCAATCAAACGTGAACTTGCTGTCGCCGGGTGGGGTGAAGCAGTCGCAGCTGATGGCACAAGTAACGTGGCTGTGAAAGCCGCGACCACTAGGCCTGCCGCGATCGCGAAGCCCAATGAGGCCGCGATCCTCAAGATATGAAAATGTCGTAATGAAGTCATGACGTTCGCCTCCATGCGCACCATTTCTTAAGCTATCTCAATTTTTAGATTCCGCAAGGCCTATGGGCAGGCCGCAGCGATTGAAGTGGGTGTACCGAATGAAATCTGGGCCACGGCACTACTATCGCCCTGTTTGTGAATGAACAAGATCAGCTGACCGTCTGGCGAAAACGATGGTTCTGTTTCGTCTCCGGGAAGTTCGGTCAAAGTTTTCAAACATCGTCCAGTATGGTGGACAGCCATCAGACCCAGACCCTTCGAAGTGCTCGGACTCGAGAAGACGATCCACTGACCGCTCGGATCGACAGTCATCGAGACCGCGCCGGGAGTAGAATCGTCACCGATTCGCACCGGGTCGGCGCCTTTGAGTGTTGTCGTCCACAGTTTCGAGCCATTACTCCAGACTGCGCGCTGACCGTTGGGAAAAACTCGCGCGTCCGTTATTCTTCCGGAAATCCCCCCGGGCATCTCGACTTGAATTGGCGACCACTGGCGGATCGACGGATCACCGGGACGGCCCGCGATGGTCACCTTGAGAACCTGTGACGCCTCGTCCGTGTTTGCTAAGACCAGTGCTTGTTTCAAATCCTTATCAACGCTGAAAGTCCACTGCTGCGCTGGAACGAGCGAGATTCGATTCCACTCGGTGCCTCTGCGGCCTAACGCCGGATGCTCAAGCATAAGATGTTGCATCGAACTGTCCAGAGGTGGCTTTGTCTGTTCGGAATCCTTTGGAATAAAGATCTCTTGATAGCGTCCGAGGACTCTTTCGCCCGATTTGCGTTCGTCACTTGACGAGGCGATGACGAGGCGCTGGCCAAGGACTGCAACGGGTTCGGCGTCTCCGGCGTCGAACGAAACGCGACGTTCAACTTTCTTTGCAAGGTCGGCGGCGAAGACTTGCCAGCGTTCAACGCTGGCTCTTCTCGTTGCGAAGGCGATCGTTGTCGCGTCGAGAAATAAGGGCCGTCGACTTTCGCCGTTCGTGATGATGGCGCGCGCTTGTACGATCGCCCCGTCGACTGAAAATGCTTTGCCCGCAATCTCGCGTTCTTTGAACGACTGGGCACCGGGCGCTGTCTCGGAATTTCCGAGGTCGACTTTTGAATCGCCTGGACCAATCGGGGCTGAGGGAAGCGTCACTCTGTCTTTTGAAGCACAGCTCGAAGTACCGCCAACACTGAAAACTGCGATGATGCAGAACGAGAGAACAGAAAAAACGGACTTGCGACTCATGCTTGCTAGTCTGTCAGGACTTTTTCGATGCGTCGAGTGCTTTGCGGATCAGCGAGGACGGGACTTTCGACTTTATTTCCGCCGTCGGAATCCAGTGGCAACCGTCAGATTTCGCCAGCCGCGACCTCGCAGCGCCGGTTCCACGAGTAACGGTCACAAAAATCTCGTGATGGGTGACTGAACCTCGATAATCAAATTCCTTTGGTTTCTTCTTCAAACGCACAGCGGTTCCCGGCGGGACGAGATGACCTTTCAAAAATGGGGCGTAGTCGTTATTAACGAGCAAAAAACTTTTATCGCGGAGGCGCAGGTGCAGCGTTGGGTTCCACGCCCAGATTTCAGTCTCACGCCGCGGCTTTGATTTCGGTCTTAGTGCGATCGTGTCGTTCTTTCGCGCAAGACACATCCGACTCCACGGACAAAGCATGCACGTCGGTGACTGCGGAGTACAAATTGTCGCACCAAGCTCCATCAACGCCTGATTGGTATCGCTCGAGTCGACGACGCGTTTGCCGATCTTCGCGTTTGCTAGAAGGTCGGCTTGAATTTGCACGACTTCGCGATCGACAGGTTTCCACCAATCGAGTTCGAGATCGAACACTCGGGACAACACGCGAATGACATTGCCGTCGACGACGCCAACTTTTTCTCCGAAGGCGAGACTCGAGACAGCTCTCGATGTGTAGGGTCCAAAGCCCGGAAGCTCGAGAAGCTCTGCGAATGTCTGAGGAAAAGTTTTAAGCGCTGACAATTTCTGCGCAGATTTATATAGCGAACGAGCGCGCGAATAATAACCGAGGCCTGCCCAGTGCTCGAGGACAGTGTCGGGGTCGGCTGTTGCTAGCGAATTCAAATTCGGAAAACGCTTCATGAATCGTTCGTAATAAGGAATCACCGCGGTCACAGTCGTCTGTTGCAGCATCACTTCAGAAATCCAAATGCGATAAGGATCGCGACTTATTCTCCACGGAAGCGGACGTTTCGATTCTTGGTACCAAGGAATCAACTTCGCTGCGAGTTCACTCGCATCTGGGTACTTATCGACACTCGGAAAAAAATTCGCAGTTTCTGCTAGTGTGGATACTCTTTTCATTGTTCTCGATCGTAGTGACGCTGACGAATCTTGTCACGCTTCTGGAAGAAACTGCCTTCACGGTGCGAGATTTCAAAACAGTGTCCCTTTTATAAAACGGCTAAGTGATTGAAAGTCGAAGCAGATTCTGTGCGAGGGTTCCAAGTATCAACACTGATTTCGGGTCGCGGGAGGCCGTACCCATTTTGCAACCAGGTTAAGCCTGGGACGGATCTTGTTTTATCTTTCACGAGGGGAATGTGAATGACCAAAAGGGTGGGGTTACTGACTTTATTATTGGCGGCGCTCGGGGCGTTCGCTGTGACAGCATCAGAGAAGGCAATGTCGGGTGTTCCATACATTCGCGACTGCCAGGGGAAAGATCCTGGAGTTTGGGAGTTCGGCGAAGCCTCGGACGGTTGCGATGCAAAACGATATGGGAGCGTATCGCGAATCAAGTATATTTTTTCAGAGTTTGTCTACGATCGGACAGCTGCTGCTGATGTCGAGCTGCGCAAAGACTATGTGACCAACATCAACGCCCTGTTGCGCGATCTCGCAAGTAAGTATATTCGCGAACGTCGTCCCGACGTTCAAGACGACGAAGTCGCGGCATTTGTAAACGCGATCCACACAGTCGCTCACCAAGAAACATTTTGGTCACATTATCGAATCGGCACCAAGGGCGGATATAAACTGTCCACCGGTGATCGCAACATCAGTCACGGTATGATGCAGATCAATCAAAGATATCATGCCTCGCGCGAGCAAGACCGATCGTTCGACATCGTCGGTAACGTCGGTTTCGGCATCGAACACTATTATGGTGAATGGGAGTCGGCGCTGAAGGCGAAATGTATCATGCGCGTGAAAAATCAAAAGCGTGAACAAACGCTAGAGAACGTTACGCGCGCCGCGTACGCTGCTTACAACGGCGGTCCGGGTGCAATTTGCCGATGGACGAATCCAGGACATGCGTGGGCCAAGAACGACAAAAACTATTTTAAGAAATTGAAGAGTCGCGATTGGAGCGAGTTCGTTCGCGATGAGAATCATAAACTAAAGGTCGATCTCGATTGCGTTCGCGCGGGTGACGACTTTTGCGCCATCGCAAAAGAACGTTTGAACGATTACATCGCGAGTCGCCCCTTGGTTATGGAAAATGGCACAACGTGCGTCACAGTCGACGGAAAATCGCTTCAGTGTGCGCGCGATGTTCGGGTGTTCACGTGTCTGGCTGGGTTGTCTGATGAAGTTGCAACGGCGACTCCATTAAAAATAAAGTCGACCGATCGGCAGGTCATGAATATGCCGCGTACTCTCATTGATAACCGCCTCGAGCTTTGTCAGAAAGCATTTCCGGACGTCGCTTCGATTGGTGACGTCGTATCTACGAATGTCGCAGTCGCAATCAAAGCCGAGACCGGCGGTCGCACGATTGGTTTCACAAAAAAGCTGCAGGCCTTTCAAGTTCTCGACGTTGAAGTCGACTTGGACGATGCGCGTGCACGTCAGTACCGCATTCGTTTGCCGAATAAGGTCGAAGGCTGGATTTCTGGCGGAACTCGTGAGACCGCGGACAAAATCGCAACCGTGACACGCCTTTCATTGGGTAAGGTACCTACAGGCGTGAACCAGTTCGTGCCGGCTATTGGTGGACAGGTGCAGATTTCCAAAACCGACGGTTCGATGCTGCTTGTCTCGCGTGAGGTCGATGGTGCGAAATCCGAAACGCTCGAGTTGCTGCCTAAGGGCACGGTTGTCGAAGTCGAGGACATTCAAATTATAGCTGCCGCAAATGAGATTTGGTTGAAGGTTAAAACGCCTAAACAGCGCGGATTTATTTATGCGGGCAGAACGTTTCCTTCGTCGACGATCGACCAATGGGTGACGGTACGTCCGTGAAATCGTTAAAGCGACTTGCGATTCAAGTCGGCGCAGTATGCCTCGTCGGCCTCTTGGCCGGCGCAGCCCTCGTTCACCTTCGCACCGGATCGTCGGTTTCGGCAGATCCGGCGATTCCATCGCTTCCGGCGAATGTCGATGTCGACGCAGTTGCACTTCGTGCGAGGGCCCGCGTCGAAATCGCGAAGGCGACCGAGCGGGCGCAGAGCGCAAAGCATGTGGCAGTGACTTCCCCTGATGTGGCCGCGATTGACCGACTGAAGAACCTGCGAAAATGCGAAAAAGTCGAATCAAGTGATTGTCTGGTCGGCAGCCTCATTGTGAAAAATGAGCCTGCTGGCTATCATCAGCAGCTAGCGGAAGAGACCGTCAGCGAGTTGGCTTTTCTGAAAGCGCTCGCCACCGATGATCTGCAAAACCGCGGTGAAACTCGGATCCCACTTTTAAGCCTGTCGAGCGCGTACATAAAGCATCCGGACGACAATGTACGCGAGCAAGCGCTGGGACTTGCGACGTTGCTCTCAAGCCGAGATGCAGGTGCGACTTTGCAAATCGCATCACGTGCGCTGCGGACCACTGTCAGTGGACCGTTAACAACCCAGGCGCTCAAGCTGATGGCACCATCGAGGTCTGCGAATCCAGAACTCGTAGATAAAACTTTACGGGAAGTATTGAAGACGGGCGGCTGGGATGTTCGGAACGCGATCGCAGCAGAGATATTGCCGTTTATAACGCAGGAAAACCGAAACTCGTTCGCTCAAATATTGGCTGAGGCACCCGTACGTTCGAAGCTTGCACTTCATTTGCGGCTGGGCCTCGAAGAATTCGACAGGATGGAACGTCTTTGATAGCGTTTTAGTATGCCGAAACAAAATCAGACGAAGCAAGGTCCTAAGGTCGTAGCACCCTCTAAGTCGCCGAGTCCGGTAGCGCATAAGTATTTTCCAACATCGGGTCGTGAATCACCGCGATTTTCGGGCATCAAAACTTTCTTTCGGCTTCCGCACGTTTCAATCACCGATGATTATGATGTTGGAATTGTAGGTGTTCCGTTTGATGGCGGCGCCAGCTATCGTCCGGGACAACGTTTCGCGCCAACGCGAGTGCGAGAGATTTCCTCGCTGGGTCGTGTTTTTCATATGGGCCGCATGGCTTCATTCATCGAAAAAATAAAAGTTGCCGATGTCGGTGACGTACCGACGGTTCCTATCAACCTCGAGGCGACTTACGACAAGATTCAAAAATTTTATCGCCAGGGTTTGGGGTTAAAGAAAAGGTTTATCTCGGTCGGCGGTGATCACTCAGTTACACTTCCGATCTTAAGAGAAATTCGAAAGTTCGTCGGCAAACCGGTCCGCTTTATTCATTTCGACGCTCATTTTGATACGTACCCAGCGGCCTGGGACATGGAATATCATCACGGATCTTTTGCACGCCACGCCGTCGAAGAAGGATTGATCGATCCCAAGGGTTCGATTCAGATCGGAATTCGAGGGCCACTCGCTAGCGGAAGCGATTTGGATTTTACAAAAAAGCATGGGATTCGCATCGCGACGATGGACGAAATTCGTGGCAAGGGAATCGAAGCGTTTGTGAAGTCGTTGCCGGATTTTAAAAACGATCCCGTTTACATTTCCTATGATGTGGATTGCCTCGACCCAGCCTTTGCTCCAGGGACTGGCACTCCTGTCCCTGGCGGACTCTCGACTTACGAAGTGCAGCAGATTTTCCGCGGCCTTCGAGTTAAAAATCTCGTCGGAGCCGATGTGGTCGAGGTCAATCCGGCTTACGACGTCTCTGACATTACTTCGCTTGCCGCGCTGGATGCGGTCTTTGAAATGATCGGCCTCATGGCCGA
>JAYSST010000519.1:0-3079 GCA_043720435.1 Bdellovibrionales bacterium | reverse complement strand
ATGCGCGAATCCCTTGATCGCGTCATCTGCGATTGCCAGCCAAATATGAGTCGCATCGAAGGTGGATAATGTTTCGCTTAACGAAACGGCCGAGCCGCGAGACCATTGCGCGTAACCGTCACCTTGAGCGCATGTCCGCTCTTGAAGTAATTTAATAAGTGTAGATGCAAGTCGTCCGTCGCCGATGACGAGGATACGGGTGCGCCGCAGATTGTGGCGCTGATCATGCCCCGCGCGTGAATAATCTTTTACTGCCGGTACCTGTCCCATGGATCAAGTCCTCTATTAGCACTTTGAATACGCCGGTCCGGCGTCGGGAACAATATATTTCGAAGCGCATGGCTCGCCGTTGACCTCGGTCGCCGCACGCGTTAGCTGCCAGCTATGAAATACACGAAGTACGGTATCGCATTCGGTCTTTTAATGGTTTTGACGGGAGTCATTGTGACCCTCTTGGTCGGGTACCGCCCGGCGCCAAAAAAGATCATGAAACCTTCATTTTTTGATAAACCAGCAGAAATTGGCGCCGTTACTCTTAAACATTTTTATGCACCATTGGCCGATGAAAACGTTGTTGTTCTTGGAATTCCATCGAACCGCGAGTGGTCAAAGGAGTTTGTTGTCGGCTTCATTTTGGCGGCACAGCAGAATTCTCGGGAGTTTACGCAAATTGTCGTCGAGCAACAGCTTCAGGCCGATCTCCGCGCTGACGTCAAAAAGTTGATGCCGACTTCTCTCGAGATCGACACCAACAAACAGGATTTGACCGAGTTTACGGGCATCATCACGAACGCACAAAAGTCCAAGCAACGGCTGCTCGTCATCGTTCCAAATTTATATTCCACACACCTATTGATTGGGAATGTGATGCGTCGGCTTGAGGCGAGTCTGGCTCCCGAGACTCACGAAGCACGTCCGGGCGAGACGAGTTTATTTTCTATCACCGTTTCGCCGCTAGCACTTGAAGCCGCGCAAGAAAAAGAGCTCGATCCAATTTGCATCGGCTCTGAGCGCGACGGTTCGGGTACTGCAGATCTTGGATGCGCTATTTTACAAGCGGGCCGATATTTCTACCGCAAGCGCATTCTCGACAAGACCCCGAACGCTCGATCACGCTTTGTCGCCATCATGCAGTCGACAAAACCGCGCGACTATATGGTCATGGTTCGCGAGCCCCGTGACTACGGTAAGAAGCTCTGACCGTCGTTAATCGAGTCCCAACGCGAGTTCGTGTGCAAGTGGACGGCGAGCGGCGCGGAAATAGGTGCGCGGTGAATACTCCAAAAGATCGCTGAGCTTTGGCATGTACACGCATGCGTAGCGATCGACTTGAGTTGCGAAGTAACTTTCCTCGTTACCCGCGCGCATGATTTCACCCCAGTGCGGGTTGAAAACACCTTGCTGTTTTTTAATGTTCTGCGAGATCACTTTATCGATGTCTGAAATTTGATTCTGCAGTTCTTGCACTCGCGTTTCGTTCGATTCGTCGGACGCTTCGATTCGAGTCGTGATGAGATTCACCAGTTGCCGCTCAAGCGGTTCTTTGCGATCCATCAGTGTTCCGATTTCCGTCGAAAATGGTTGCGCCTTTTTGTAGTTCTCGATTTCAGAGTCTAACTCTTCGACGACCAACGCCGTTCGCCAATTGCAGTCCTTCTTGAGTCGAAGAATATCGCCGTAGATATGATCGCCGATATACACAATGTCGTCACCTTCAACGCCGAGATCCTTTGCGAACTTGGCGGCGCCACCGCCCTGGTAAATTCCGGGTTTCAAGGGCTCGTCGTAATTAGTCATCACGCCAGTTTTTGCATCGACTTTTAAAAAGTTGAGTTTATCCCAAAAGAAGCGCGGTTTCTGCGCGAGAGTGACGACAAACTCAAAAACTTCGGTCCAATCTTTGTGATCCTTTAAAAAAGGATTGATCGCGTAGTCGAGCAACAGTTTCGAATAGCCAAAGTCTGAATTCGTGACGATAAAAAACTTCTTGTCGTGTTTTTTAAATCGTTCGATTCCGCGAACCACATCTGGATCTTTGATGATGTACTTGTCGAGATTCAATGCGACTTCGTTTTTTAGCGAACCATCCCTATGCGACAGATCGAGCATTTCGATGACATCGAGCGAGATTGTTTCGTAGTCCGGCATATCGGAGCCAGCCGGCGAGTCCTTGATTTCTACGAGCTGAGCAAACAGCGTCGCAACCGAAAGCGAAAACGCGGTGTCGATTGCGGTGTAAGCGTGGGCATCGGACAAATCGATGTACGTAGACTTATAGAGTTTCTGTTGCTGCGGAAAATCGATCGGCTTCGTGCCGTGATAACTCGCGCGGATCGCTCCGTGCCGGCTGACCTTCAGGAGATTCCCTTTTTTCTTGTCGATGACGAGACCGCGAACTGCGAGATTCATATCGAACTTCAAGGACGCGACGTTTTGCGGATAATGTTTTTGTTCGACAAGCTTTTTGCACATCGTCTGATGTGAGAGTTCTTCGAAGGCGTGCGAGTGATAGCGCACGAGCGTGTGATCCATGTCGAGACCAATAAATTTGATCTTGCGCATGTTCAGAGTGCGGTTGACGAAGACTTTAACAGGGGGCTGAGATTTGCGGTCGATTGGCATAGCGGGCATCATATCATTCTAGGTGACACCTTTTAATTCGATCGCTCAATCGTGCGCAGTGTCGAGCGTCTTTTTTACCAAGGCGGTTAGCTCTGCCACTGTCGACGTTCCTACGTGAAACGAAAGGATCTGGCCCGAAGCGTTGACCAAGAACGTCGCTGGAAGCGTCATTGACCATTGCCGAGCGGGATCTTTGGACGACAGGTTTTGCCACTTTTCGATGAATTCTTGCTGATTCCCTTTGATCAAGGCGCTCTCGAAGTCGACGCCGGATTGAACCAGAAACGACCGCACTGCTTTTTCGTCGACCTCGTTGTCGGCACTGATTAAAAACAGCGGTGCCTGCTTGGTCTTCTGGTATTTTGCGAGTTCAGGCATTTCATCGCGGCACGGCTCGCACCAAGTCGCCCATACATTCACGACGCCGATCTTCGCCCCTTCGACTTGCATCCTGGAA
>JAYSST010000518.1:0-1265 GCA_043720435.1 Bdellovibrionales bacterium | reverse complement strand
ACTGCTGACCGGTTCGTTTCTTAAGAAGTCATAATGTAAGATCCGTGTCAGTAGCGTCGCTCCAGCGACAGTCGTCCGGAGGCCCACATCCTTGAAGGATTTTTCGAGCAAACTCCGTTCGCATCTCGCGAAGAAGATCCCATAATGTTCCTTTAAATTTCGAAATGATCTTTTTCAACTGTAACAGAAGCTGAACGAGAACAGCGATCGCGAGCTGAGTGTGAATCGCATTCGGTGTCTTTGTTGGAAGGCGACGAATGTCGAGATGTCCTTTCAGCCAACGGAACAAGAGCTCGACGGCCCACCGACGTTTATAAATATTGGCGATGGTCTTTGCGCTAGACTTCTGATCCGACGTCACAAAGTGGAAGACTTTCTGAGTCAGTTTGTCGCGGTAAATAATATGACGAAGTTTCATCGACGAGAACTTTGAGGCCTGCGCCGTCGAAATGTATTCCGCATCGTACAGAACTCCGGACTTCTCTTCTTGTCCGCGCAAAACCTTCTTCTCGAGATCTCGATTTCTTCGAGAGGTTTTCAGCCGCGTGGTAAAGTCAGATTTATTGGCCACGATCTTCTGCCAAAAACCAAAGTCGTTGTACGCACGATCGAAAACGTACATTTTACCAGGTAAAATGCGTAGCTGGAAGCTCACCGGCGAGTCGCCTGACCTACACGGTGTAATCTTAAAATCGTCGATCCATTCACCGTCGACATTCCAGACGACGTGAAGCTTGGCCGCCGCTTTGTGGCCTACGGTATACTTTTGTTTCCATCCTGGTTCGCTGAAGAGACTTCCGTGAACACGAACTTCGGAAGAGTCTATCGCGAGAATTTCGCGAATTGCTTTTTTGATTTTTCGGTTCTCGGTTCGACCGCGGATCTCGAGCAAAATAAGATCACAAAGTTCTTCAAAAAATCCGAAGTTCCGCTCTCGAAGTGCGTCGCCAAAAGTTGAATCCGGGATCTTCAGCGCGGCCTCAACCTCACGAAATGATCCGAGTCGCATAACAAAGCACGCCAAAAGAGCTTGCGTCATTTCCCACGTTGAAAATGTGCGGACGCCGCGATCGATCTTCCACTTTAAAGCGAGCGCATCGAACTTTTTTCGATCTATAAGTTGAAAGAGCGATTGCCCTTTGTCATGCTGGTTCAAGTTGCCGCCTTCCTTGGCGATTTGATTTCTTGTTGCAGAAAAATCAAAACAACCAAGCGAAGGTCTGGCAACTATTTATAATTCTTAAAGAATCAACCGGTCAGCAGTG
>JAYSST010000517.1:0-3082 GCA_043720435.1 Bdellovibrionales bacterium | reverse complement strand
TGCCGAGATCACGGCCGTATCATCACGTTTTGTAGAAGCGAAAATGCTCGAAGTTTTGAAACCGTCAGAATTTCGAGTCGTTCCTCCTTGCCCAGTCGTTGATCGCTGCGGCGGATGCCCCTGGCAGCACGTCACTTACGATGAACAAGTCAGACAAAAAGATGCAATATTGAAAGACACGATGAAACGCGGTCGAGCTTTCAGCGATGAAGAAATGCTAAAGTTTGCCGAATTTCTGCCTAGTGCCAAAGCATTTAATTATCGTTCGCGTGTCACATTGCAGGCCCGTCCAAAAGGTGGAACCTACGAGCTTGGCTACTTCAAGCGCGAATCACACGACTTTGTTGCGATTCCAGATTGTGCGATTGCCGATGAGAAGTTGGTGCCCTTCGCAAAAGAGTTTGTCGCAAAAGAAGTGTCGCGATCTGCGAAGGTTCGCGAGCGCTTTCAGGTCGCAGTGGACGATACAGGAAATCTTTCGATCGGCGGTGCGTTCACTCAAGTGAACCGTGAACAAAACCGCGTCCTACAAAAACTCGTGAGCGATCACGTCGTTGCACATGCACTTGAGAAACGTCAGATTTTGCATTGGCATCTGCTCGATCTCTACAGTGGAAACGGCAATCTCACATTCCCGATCATCGAAGCCGTTCGTTCGGCCCGTCCTCAGGGAGTTATCGAAGCGACCGGAATCGAACAAACGGTCGAGAGCGTACGAGATGCGATCCGAAACCCGCGAGCTCAACAGTGTACGTTCCTTCCCGAAAGCGTTGACCAGTGGCTAGCTCGACAAAAGGCCGGCGCGGTTAGCCTCCTTACCAAGAAGGGGCTGCCTTTAGACGAAATTTTGATTCTAGATCCACCACGTGAGGGCGTGGGACAGACCGTAATGCCGTTCATAGCTCGACGAAAGCCCAGCCTCATTATCTATGTGAGCTGCGATCCGGCGACTCTTGCTCGTGATCTGGTTCGGTTCCGCGAGGCAACCGAAAAGCAAAAAGCGAAATACGAAGTTGTCGAAGCCCGGGGCCTCGATATGTTTCCGCAAACCGATCACATCGAGGCGTTGGTTGTTCTTCGGAGAAAGAACATCTGAAAAGCCAATTGATTTTGCTCGGTTAGGCGATTGCTGCTAGCGTTTTAGACGATGCAACAACTCATCGCTTTAATATTGGCAGTGCCGCTATTGATCAGCTGCGCGAGCAAAGATCAAAACAAAGCCAAAGGCGATGCAGCACTTCATTTGCAAATGGGCACCGCGCTTTTTACTAATAAAAAATATCCGGCCGCTCTGAACGAACTTCTAATTGCCGAAAAACTCGATCCTAGCAACCCGACGATACAAAACAATCTCGCCTTAACTTATTTTGTTCGAGACCGATTCGATCTCGCGATCCAACACATCGACCGCGCCATTAAGCTGAACCCGCTCTACACCGAGGCACGCAACAATCGTGCAAGAATTTTAATCGAACGCGGCCAATATGCAGAAGCGATTGAAGAGGCGAAACGGGTCACGGCGGATCTGACCTATCAATTTCCGATACGTGGACTCACAAACATTTCACTCGCCTACTTTCGAAAGGGTGATTTTAAGAATGCCCGCGATTCTGCAACCGAAGCTCTGAAGGTCGAGCGAAACAATTGTTTCGCGCAAACAGTTCTTGGACGTTCGCTTCTTGAAACCGGCAATCACAAGGACGCGGCCGAGACACTCGATCGTGCCATTGTCGCGTGCGTCGCCGAAGGTCAAGATGAGGCCGCGTACTTCGCCGGACTCGCAAATTACAAATTAGGAAAATCTGCGACAGCTGTCGCACGTCTGAAAGACGTACTGAAAAATTATCCGAATGGCAGCTACGCTAAAAAAGCCGAATCGCTGCTCGAGATTATTAAGTAGAAAGCGAAGAGAGATCGATGAAGATTACGGGCCAGATTCTAAAAGAAAATCGCGAAAGAAAAGGCGTTAGCCTCAGCGAAGTTTCGCTTTCTACGAAAATTACGATCAAAACTCTGGCTGCAATTGAGACCGCCGACCCGGCGAACCTTCCTCCAAAAACTTTTTTACGCGGATTTGTTCGCTCCTACGCAATTTATTTAGGCTGCGACGTCGACGAAATTCTTCGCACGTTTCACGAGGAGATGGGTTCGACTCTAAGCCGACCCGTTACTTCGGGACCGAATCCGTCAGAGCTAAACGCAGCAGCAACCGAAGCAGTTTCAGATGCGAACGACGATCCCGGGTATCGAAGAACGAATCCTACCGTGGCTGAACGTCCGCATGGTTTGGCCGATCGACGCGGAAAACGTATCGATGCTGAAACCACACTTCGCGATGAGACAAGTCTCGTCAGAAAGGGCGGAATTTTTGGCGGCATTTTAGTGCTGATTATTCTCATCGTTTTTCTCAAGGGAAAAATGGACAGCTATGAATCTGAGCGCACGACGGGGCCGGCCGATCCGACTGTTGTCGAAACCGTTTCACCACCTGTCGATTCTGCGATTACTCCTGAAGAGGCTGCCGCCGGGCCAGAACTAGAAACCGAAGAGCGGCGCGCTGCAGAGGGCGGTGGAGAACCAACGGCCGAAGAGATTGCTGCCGTCATTCCAGTCGCAACTCCGAAACCAACTGCGACGCCAACGCCAACTCCGAAACCAACGCCAAGCCCGACTCCAAAGCCTACAGCGACCCCGAAACCGACGGCGACACCTTTGGCTTCGCCAAAACCTTCGCCGACTCCGTCGACTGCTGCGGCGGCTCCCGCTGGAAAATCTCACGAGATTCTCATCGAAGCACTGGATCAAGTCGATATCGAGATTACCGTCGATGGCGAGGCTCCGCGCACGATTAGACTCCGCGGCGAACAAGTTCAAAGCATCAAAGCTAAACGCAAAGCGACTCTAAAACTTTCGGACGGCGGCGCTGTGAACTTAATCGTGAATGGACTTGATCGCGGCGTTCCGGGCGATCTCGGAAAACCGACGCGAGTGGAGCTGCCTTGATCTCTTGGCGTCTGATCTTTTTTACGGCGCTCGCCGTGAAGGTCATCCTCGCGGCCGTCATCCCGCTTTCGAACGACGA
>JAYSST010000516.1:0-3090 GCA_043720435.1 Bdellovibrionales bacterium | reverse complement strand
GTTTTGCCGCTACACATCTGAGGTACCAGAGAGGCGCCTCCTTGGTTGACGAAAAATCAATTTAACCAAGGAGAAGAAGATGGCAGATTCTAAAGGCGGAGCTCTGTTCTCAGGGCCTCGGAAGACCAAGAAGTACGAACCTGAATTCAAGATGAAGATAATTGAACGCGTGATGGCGGGAGAGTCCGTTCCGTCGGTCTGTCGGGAATTGGGTCTCGACGCGGTCAGCACGGTTCACGGCTGGGTATTTCAGCATCGACGCAAGAACAGTGTTGCAGGGGGCGGTGTAAAGCAGAGCCGTCGTCCGCATCATCAGCCGAAGCAAACCAGCCAATGGATCGTCGATCGAATTTTAAAGATCAAGAAAGAAAAGCCCGAGATGGGAACCGCGGCGATGAGCGAACATCTGCTCCGCTTTGAATCTGTGAGTCTTTCGCGTCGGACAATTTCGAAGTTATTTAAAAAACACGGCATCGTTGACGGCGATGCGGGTGCCGCCGAGGCGAGCTTCCGCACGAAGGGCGATGATCAGAAGCAGCTTGAGCAACAGGTTGAGAAGGAAACTGGAGAGTGGGAGCGGTTTAGTCGTCCCACGCCTAACGATCTTTGGCAGATGGACATCATGGGCTTTTATATCCGCGATGCTCACAAGGTGTACCTGATCTCGGCCCTTGACGACTGTAGCAGAATGATTGTCGGCTGGGGGTTATTCCGCGAACAGACAGCCGAGAACGTACTCGAGGTTTTGCGTGGAGCGTTGGTTCGGTTCGGCGGTCCGAAAGAAATTCTCACCGACCAGGGGTCACAATTCAAACACTGGGGCGGAGTCACGCAGTTTGAGAAGCTGCTCAAGAAGCTGAAGATCGAGCATATCAAGGCGCGCTCCCATCATCCGCAGACATGCGGCAAGATCGAAGCTTTTCACAAGAGTATTCACCGCGAACTGATCGATAAGGAATTTTTTGTTACGCAAGAGCAGTCGGTCGAGAAGATCGCAAGATTCATCGAGCATTACAATTACGGACGTCCCCATAGCGCGCTCGATGGGTTCACACCGTCGGATCGGTATTTTGGAATCGTCGAGTCATTGAAGAAATACATCAGTGACTACCAGCGGCCAAAAAACAAAACCGAGGAGAGCACGGAAAGCATCGGGGTTGCCAGGGCATCGAAACTCTATCTGATCGGAAAGGTTCTTGGGCACGACGTCAGAATCCAAGAACTCGGCGGGCAATTGTCGATTTACCTCGATAGCCAACCGTTCAAGGAAGTGAATCTGCTGCAGCCAATGCAAATCGACGGCATGCAAATCGAAACTGCCTCGGCTACCGTTTAAAGTCATGGAAGGAAATTGCCTCCGGTAGTTTACGCTGCCGGAGGCGAGTGAGATTTTACGGATAAAATCTCAAACATGAAAGGCATGGATACGCTATCTGATTTTCACCTTGGAATCCAGTACGCAGTTCGTCGTTTAACAAATCCCGATCTTACCTTCGAAAGTATCGGGCTTGAGCGCGGCATCTCCAAGCAAGCTGTCGAGAAGAGCTGCAAGAAGGGCATTGAATACTTCAGGGCCTACGCCTCCGGCGACAAAGAGAGGCGTGTGGCGACGCCTTGCGCAGAGTGTGCAAGGAAGGACGGTCTTATTGTTATGCTTCGTCAGCAGCATATCCTGGCTGGCGCACAAGCGCAGGGCTTAAAGTTTTTCAAAGAGCAGGTGCTCAAATATTTTCCCAAGTTCAAGGTTACAAGACTTCCCGCTTTGGAAAAAAAGCAGATCCTCGATTGGCTCGATAAATTTAAGCGCGCGGGTGGTTTCGCCAAAGAATTTGCGCTTCACATTGGGCGCAGTCCGGAGACCTTGGCGCGATGGCAGGCGTCGTACGAAAAGCATGGTTTGTCCGGGCTTGTTGATAAAATCACAAAGCCAAAACATTTTGGAAACCGCGTGCCACTGTGGATCCAAAAACACTTGGTCACACTTTTCCTTCAGTTCCCACGCTGGACACCTTATCAATATCACAGCCACATCCGACATAACCCGGCGACCAATTGGTACGTCAGTCTGCCGGTGATCACGAAACTAAAAAACATGCATGAAGAAAAGTCAGAAGCCGAGAAGGAGCGCATCTTAAAACGTTGGTGCTTCGCTCCCGGCACCAAGGCATGGACCGCAGATTTTACCTGCATCCTGAAAACACCATATTTCAAGTTGCAGATATTGACGGTCTCCGACCACCGATCGCGATATCTTCTTCACTCCGCGCTCTACCTGAACACGTCGACTGAAATCGTAATGAGGGATTTGGAAGAGCTCTTCATTAAATTTGGAAAACCAGACATGATCAAGGCCGACAACGGTCCGGAATTTAGAATCGAACTTCGTGACCAGTTAAAAGATGCTGCAGTCTATCTTGTCAACTCCCCCGGTTACTACGGTCAGTTCAACGGGGCTCACGAAAGAATCCATCGTAAACTTAAATACTTTATCGATCAGTTTTCAAAACACCAGAATCTGACGAAGCTCGTCGCCCAGATCCAGGAGTTCGTGGAACAGTACAATTACAAGATGCCCATGGACTCACTCGGAGGGAAAACGCCGGCCGATATTTTCCTCAGTGATGACGAGAACTTCATGCCCGCAAACGCCGAGGTAGTGACGCCCTACGAGAAAGACGGAGAACTCAGAATGAAGTTCACCGATCGAGATGGAAACCCTGCGCGCACCTCAGTCCCGATTATTCCACCGGAACTGTAAAACCACGCTCACCGGTCGAAACTGATTTTACACCGCCCGACATCAAGCAATCTCGGAACTAAGAATATTGAGGCCACGTTCTGGCTGATCTTGAATTCGTCACTGCCGTCGGCGACTGCCATCGAACAGTCTCAGTTAGCCGACTGACATGCTGCGACTGATTACAATTTACACGGGAAAAAATCGAAAACTCGTCAACCTCAGTTGAAGTTTGAAAACGAAATATGTGTATTGACACTACAGTTAAGGACGAAGGTATTGGTATTGCTGAAGAGGCTCAAGCGAAGATTTTTAATCGTTTTGAGAGGGCAATCAGTGCCAATGAGGTCTCG
>JAYSST010000515.1:0-1270 GCA_043720435.1 Bdellovibrionales bacterium | reverse complement strand
GATCTTACCCCGAAAAAACGGACACGGAGTTATGCGGACTTGAGAGACTTTGCTTCGTATTCGACTGGTGTCATGTAATCAAGCGAAGAATGGGTTCTCTGCCTGTTGTACCAAACTTCAATAAATTCGAAAATTGCAGCCTTCGCCTCCTCGCGAGTTTTAAACTTCGTTCTGTAAACCATCTCAACTTTCAACGTTCGGAAAAAACTTTCGACGAACGCGTTGTCGTAGCAGTTCCCTTTGCGCGACATGCTCGCCGTAATTTCTAGAAGATCCAGTCGGTCACGGAACTCGCCAGAAGCGTAGACGCTACCGCGATCCGAGTGCGCCGTTAGCTGATTGGCTTCGGGCGTGCCCTGGCGTTTTAAAGCCATGTCGAGAGCGTCGAGAATCAGTTTCGTCTCCATATTGTCGTCCATCGAGTGACCAACAATTTTTCTCGTAAAGAGATCGAGAAAAATCGCGAGGAACAGCCAACCTTCTTCGGTCGCAATGTAAGTGATGTCGCCGCCCCAGAACTGATTCGGCTCAGTCACTTGTTCAGGTGCGATTTCTGTTTTGAAAATCCGATCCGCAATCGGTAGCGAGTGATTCGAATCCGTCGTCGTCACTTTGTATTTTTTCTTGCCGACGCCTTGGATGCCATTCTCTTTCATAATTCTCGCAACTCGATTTTTACCGCACGTCCGTTTCGATTTCTTCAACTGATCCATGATTCGCGGAAGACCATAAGTTCCGCGGCTCTTTTCCCAATGAAGTTTGATCTCTTCCCATAGCAAAATGTTCTCGATTTTTCTCGCTGACTGCGGGCGATTCAGCCACTCGTAGTAGCCGCTACGACTCACTTTTAAGTCCGAACAGCAATGCCCAACATCCTGTTGTTCAATCGCCAACTCCTCGACCATCCTGAACTTCATTTCAGTAGGTCCTGCGAGAAAAAAGCCGCAGCTCGTTTCAAAATGTAATTCGATTTCTCGAGATCCGAAACTTGCTTTCTAAGACGCTGAATCTCTTCGGTCTCCGCTACGGCAACAGCGGCGCCCTTCCCCTTAGGGTCGGTCGAGAAGTTGTATTTCTTTTTCCAACTCTGAAGAAGGCTGTCGGAAATTCCAAGCTGGCGCGCGGCTTCCGCCATCGAACCCGTTTGTTTAGCTAGCTCTAACGCTTGGATCTTGAACTCGGTTGCGTGATACTTTCGTTTCATCGATTTCCCTTTCGGACCTGCGGTTATACCACAGAATTTGGTGTCCGGAAAATCGGGGTAGGATCA
>JAYSST010000514.1:0-1271 GCA_043720435.1 Bdellovibrionales bacterium | reverse complement strand
GCATGTCCTTGATGCGCACGTAGTTCTCGCCGCCAGGCGCGCGAACTTTTAGCCACGAAGGTTTGCGGCCGAGCTCGGCTTGTCCTAGGGGCGGACGTGAATCATTGTCTTGAGCGCTATCAGGCATGTTCGAGGTTGTAACGCCGGCGCGAATGCTTGTCCACCCTTGTGGTCATAGCGGGCCCAGCGCTCACCAAGTACGGAAAAAGGAGCCACCGAGGCTCCTTTAACACAGCGTGGCTTCTGAAGGAATCCGAAGGTACCTGCTACCTTCGGACTTACTTTTTGGCGGCTAGGTGTTTGTCGATGATACTTTTGAAGGCTTCGATCGGCAAAGCACCGCGTACCGCAACGCCGTTAACGAGATAGCCAGGAGTACCCGAGAAGCCAAATCGCTGCGCTTCGGCTCCGTCCTGCTCAATCATTTTCTTAATGGCTTCGCTTTCGCCGATTTTTTTCAATTCAGCATAGTCAAAACCAAACGACTTTATAAGTTTCGCCAGGTCCGCGTCGACGCGCTTGTTGTACTTCGCCATGAACTCGTCTTGGTTTTTCGATTTCTTCTCGGCATCATTTGGCGTGAAAGATTCTTGTTGTTCAAAAAGTGTTGCCTTAAACTGGCTTGCTTTCGCTTGATCTTTGGTTCCCATCGCTTCGTAGAGACCCGACATCTTGCGGGCCTGCGGGTGCATACGATCGATCGGATAGTTCTTCATGGTGACTCGAACTTTGCCGTCGTACATTTTCAGCAGCTCTTTCATCGTCTGATGGCCCAGCATGCAGTAATGGCACTGAAAATCAGAGTACTCGACGATCGTTACGGGCGCTGACTTCGCTCCTTCAAATATACGCTTTTCATCGATGTCGGCCTTCAACGGATTTTTGAAACCGTCGTCGAATTGCTCTGCTTCCTTCTGAGTTTTCGCCTTTTCCGCGACTTCATTTACGACTTCGAGAAACTTCACGGGATCTTTTCGCATAGCTGCGTACAAGATATCCGGGTTGTCTTCGATCACTTTCTTCAGTTGAGGAGCAGACGGCGCGCACGCAGTAACACCCAAAAGGGCGGTGAACAAAAACGCTAAGAAACCAGAGTGAGTGAGAAAGTTATGACGGGTATTCAAGGGATCCTCCATCGGCGTTTCGCCGATCAAAACGAGCTGCACCAGATCGAAATAAACGATTGACCGTCCAAGGATGCCATAACGTTTACATCGAGGTCGAGCCGAAAAACGTCGCTAGTCGGCAGGCGGCGAGAACGGTACAATAGC
>JAYSST010000513.1:0-1273 GCA_043720435.1 Bdellovibrionales bacterium | reverse complement strand
CGCTTCAAGATGCACCTCAAGATGTCTGACTTTAATGTTTTATAACGCTACGGCGCGGTTTCAGGATTGACCAGCGTTTTGACATGTGTCGATCGCTCCCGGGCCGGTCGATTCGGTTTCGAGCTTATGGACGATTTAACGCCATTTGAACGGTTTCAAAGTTGCTCTAATGGTGAGTACCGGAGGTCCACGTGAAAAAACTGGCGATGATGTTATTACTGACTCTTGTGGGCACAATCGCCCAGGCGGCTCCATCAGTCACAACATCGAAGTTCGCGGACGACCATTGCGTGCATACCGATGACGCCGAAGCCTGCCGCGCGGACCTAGCCGCTGATCGCAACACCCAGATGATGAACCATTACAGCCTCGCGATTCGCATTTGTTCAGCAAAGAACATCACGGATGTGTGGAACCGAAGCCCTTGTTTCGTCGAAGCGGCAAAAGAAATGCGGGATCGCGACTTCAGGAAGAAAGTGACAGACTGCAGAAACGACGAAAACTTTTTGGGCAACGGTTGGAAAAATAAAAACTGGGCGAAAACAGTCGACTGCCAGAGTCGTCTGTTCGGAGACCGCGCCGCCGACACCGATCTCAAAAACACGGGCCACAGCTTGGGCGGAAGTTCAGCCGGCATTCACACCGGCCAATAAAAAAATTGCGTCGAATCGTGCCCGGCGCTCGCCTAGTGCGCGAGTTCGCCGGATTCAAAGTATATGACCTTGCTGACCTTTATCTGGCTGCCGTCTTCAGCGGTGAACTCGTCGCCAACAACCGGCGCACGCACCGAGAATTTCGGCCCTTCCAGCGTCATCGGCAATTTCGAGTCATTCACCGAAGGTTCGCTCATCACCAAAATCGCGTCGAAGTTTGGCTTCCCTCGAATCAAATGCGCCGCAAAATATTCGCCACCTTCACCAAATACGAAATAGTCGTTCTCGTTCGGCATCACCTGTGTGTCGAGCTTTGTTGAAAGCAAAATCTTTTCGACCTGCACCGTAACGAATCCGAGACTTAACCCCCCTCGTTCAAAATGCCCCTGGTAAATTTCACCCGCAAAAGTCTTCTTCGAACCATCAATAACTTTCGTCAAGTCCATGACTTCTGGAACCAACGTAAAAATATCCTTCGAAACTTTTACGGACGCTGCGTAGCGATCGACCACACCCACGGCGGTTGAATCGCGCAACGTCAACTTCAGGATCAATTGATAATCATGCGGAGCATGAAACATCGGCAAGTGCGACGCATACGTCGTTTGACTTCCGAACAA
>JAYSST010000512.1:0-1276 GCA_043720435.1 Bdellovibrionales bacterium | reverse complement strand
GGGAAAGATTCGATCGAACTCGCGAAGGTTCTTTGGGTATTCCAAGTCCCGTATACTCATTCGCTAGGTCAGAGGCAGTCAAGTGCATATGCAGGTTTTTTAAATCAAAGACCAAATCAGGGATTCGGTGAGTTCGACTTGCGCCCAGCACAGAGTATGCGTCCATTGGATTTCGTATCAGCTCGTCCTCGAGCCATGATTTTCCAATGAGGCGCCGCTTTTGAAACGACAGAAACACGCGTGCGACCAGCGCGTCGTGTTCGACGTAAACTGAAAATCGCGCCGGCCTTGCGGTGTCAGCGAAACGCGCGCGACTTTTCTTCGTAAGCAGCAACACCTGTCGATTCGCTTTGCTCGGGGCGAAGAACCCTTGCGCGACGAAGTGATGCCAGTACCGATACTGCTGTGCCTGACTCATCTTGCAGAAAAATTCGAAAAATAAATCGCGCGTTATAAAACCCCAGCGCGCCGCGAACTCTTGCGCTTCCGCGATGATTGCCTGATTCATAGTTTGTCGAGTAGTCATATAATTTTCTCCAATCAAAAAAAAAATATTGTGAGAAGACCTATTTCCCTCACAGAACCGTGCTTGCGGATTTCCCGCACACGGCTCTTCGTAACGTTCACGTAATCAAGCGAAGCTCGTATAGAAATTGTGGTGGACAGCAGGTTTCGGAAGCGGATGACGCTCGAGGTATTTTACGAAGGTCACCCAGTTGAAACTCTTCTTCTGACTGCGTCGGTTTAGCCACTTCAACACGAGGTGTTTAGTACGATGCTCAAACTTCCTGATGCTTCGGTAATTGCCGCTCACTCCAAAATATTGAAAATGCCCTCGCAACTTTGCGCGCAAGATCTTCCAGATGTCTTTTAAGACAATGAGATTTCTTATCGCTCGAAGCCACTCGTTCATTTCCTTTAGCTTGGTCCTAAATTTCTTAGCATCTGTTTTACGGCCGAGTTTAAAGCCGTTCTTTCGGGTCTTGTCGATGAAGTGCGTAAAGCCTAGGAAGTTGAACGTCGAAGCTCGCACGCCTTTGGCACTCGCGTTTTGCTTTGCAAATCGTCCAAATTCGATCTGCCGCGTTTTGTCGCTGGCCAATTCAAGATTGAATTTACCAAGACGCGTTTTCAGTCCATCAAGGATTCTAACCGCGTCGTCTTTGTATTGAACGCAGATCACAAAATCATCTGCATAGCGCACGATCTCGACAACACCTCTGCACTTCGGCTTCACGACTTTTTCCATCCAGAGATCGAGCACGTAATGAAGATA
>JAYSST010000511.1:0-7994 GCA_043720435.1 Bdellovibrionales bacterium | reverse complement strand
AATAGGCGCCGGCGTGCAGACTCACGATTTGCGCCGATAGATCCGTTGACAGCAACTGAAACCGAATCAACCCACGACAAATTAAAATCACGTTCATTCAGATAACTTTTAGCGACCGAGAGCGTCGGGTTGTCGAAAGCGCCGTCGTCTCCATCATCGCGTCGATAACTGTACTCGCGTACGTATCCCGCACGAAAAGTCCCGGTCAGCGAAGTCTTTTTGTGAGTCGCAGAAGTCGTTAGCTGATACCAGCCGCTGAATGATTCAGGTGCTGCTTCATCCGCCGTGCGAGCTGTTTCGAAAAGAAGTTGACCGCTGTAAGCGAACGCCTTGGCAGATCCCGATTCGTCGGCCGAAGCCGCGAGCATGGCAGGATCGTTCGCAAGTGCGGCACTCTGTGCTTTCGCTGTCGAAGTCAAAAAAGTCGAAAGGAGAGCCACTGCGAGAACGAAGAAGATGAAGAGAGAAACGGTCGAAAGGGTTTCGGACAACGAAGATGTCGTGCCAGATGTTGAATTCAAATTTGGTTGGCGATTTGCGTTTCGCTCAAACACGTTCCAGCCCCTCTTCATCATCCCAGACCGACACCAGTTGCCGATCACCCGTCTATCCGGGAGCCCAACAAGGCAACGTTCGCGCCAGGCTCAGGTGGTAGCACGATGGAACCACATGCGTACTGTAGAGTTCGGGAGGTTTTCGAAAATACAGGGGTTTGAAACGTTTGAGGTAAGGAAGACATGGGTTGATGAGAGCCCCGGTTATGGGGCTCCCAAGAAGTTTTGATGAGGTACCCGGTTCTTTTTGCAGAAGCGGTGCATTGTTATCCATGCACCGTTTCTGCAAAAAGAACCGGGTACCCGCTGGTTTTAGAAGACATTACCGAATCCACCGCGACGAGAATCCAAGTTCTCAAACTCATGTCGCTGCTGCGATCTTGCACCTGGGGCCACCGATCGGACGACCGATGCTTGTGCGAGCCAGGCCAACCACGACACGGCAACCGCGACGAAGCCGATGGCAATGCGAATGAGATTGTTCTTGGAACCACTTGCCTTGGCGGCTTGCGATTGTGCTTCTACTTCAGAGACAAAGACGTATGGCGCTTCCACGTTAAAATCGAAAACGATCGATACCTGCGAATGCGGTCTACTTAAGTGCTGTTTAAAAATGGCGTTCATATAATTCCTATTCAATTTTAATTTACGGAACCGCATATGCGGATTCGTTTGGGCAAAGCAAAGCCGATCGATTTCTATTCGCGAAAAAAAACGCGTAAATAAATCGAGGTGAACGATGCTTAAAGAATTCGTTGTGATTAAAAGCTTTGATCCGAAGAAACTTCGATCACCTGCCAAGTGACGCGAAAATAATTGCGCGGTTGCTATCCCGTGCCGTTAATAATTGTTTTTCTATGTTTCGAAGCTGTGTGACCAGTGGCTTTTTACAGCCCGGATTTTCATCCGATGTTCGTCACTTGACCGTTACGGTGATGGGCCCACCATGCGTCATTCCCATAGGGGAATCTTTAGGCCGAAGCCCAGGTAGGAGGTCCGATGCCATCACTCGTTCAGTCACGTCACTCACACACTTATTTTTACGGTTCTTTAGAATCACTGTTAAAGTCATAGCTCGCCTCCTTTCAAGATTTGATAGATCTGAGTTTGAGCTAATAATTATAATGAAGCAACTATTTGTTGAACAAAAAGTGATTAATCTGATCGCGGTCTAGTGCCAAAGTGAGTAGAACATTTAGCTATGGAAAATCCGCCGAACGAAAATGCACTGGAAACAGTTTTAAAACCATTTGATCTGCATATTCTCGTTTGTACGAATGTACGCGTCGGTCCTCCTGACGGATTATTACCCGACGGTAAACCGGCGCCGCCCCCGAAGCAGTCTTGCGGACCCTTCGGCGCCGATTTGATTCGCGCGGAACTTAAAACTTGGCTGTCCGAAGAGTTAAAAAAACGACCCGCGCTCGCGAGCCGACTCAAGGTTCGTGTAAATGGATCTGGCTGCCTCGATTTCTGTAAGAAAGGGATCGTTATTGCGATCTATCCGCAAAGTGAATTCATGTTTTTTGTGAAAAGCTCAAGCGACAGCATCTCGCAAGTGAAATCAAATATCCTTCAGAAATTGGCCGAGCTTGAAAAGCAAATCGCGAACTAGGACCGACTTTGCGATTGATGAAACCGATCAGTTTTCAGGTGCAATCACCACCTGTCGTCGGTGCCCGCGCGTGCTGAAGCACTGCCTAGCGGTCGCCGAAAAAAAAATTATGCGTCGAGCGATGTTCGCAGACCAAATTTATTGGGGAAAGCCGGTTCCTAATTTCGGGAGACTTCCTGCGAAGCTCTTGATTGTCGGCCTTGCACCGGGTGCGCACGGATCAAATCGCACGTCGCGAATGTTCACAGGCGACGACTCGGGTTTGTGGCTCTATCGTGCGCTTCATAAAGCCGGATTCAGCGAAACTGCAAATTGCACAAGTGTCGGTGACAATCGTCTGATTGATTGTTCGATAACCGCCGTTACGCATTGTGCGCCTCCGGGAAACAAACCATCGCCCCTAGAAATCAAGAACTGCGAACCGTTTTTGATCGACACCGTGAAAGCCGCCGAGCCAACAGTGATTCTTGCTCTCGGCGGGATCGCTTGGCAACGCAGTCTCCTTGCGGTTGAAAAGGTATACGGTGCCGACTTCGGCCGCGGCAAAGATCGTGCAAAGTTCGCTCACGGCGCACGCGTGACTTCTAAAAACGCAAACAAGAGTGGGACTTCGATCGAGTTAGTCGCGAGCTATCACGTCAGTCGACAGAATACGAACACAGGTCGACTGACGGAAAAGATGCTGGATGAGGTTTTTGCCGTAGCGCGCGCGCTTATGAAGTAGCGGGTGAGATTTAAAATAGAACGCACGCCCGCGCGTCGACGAGCGCGAAGCAACTACATGATCGCCGGAAGCTTCTTACGAATCTTAGCGACCAAGGGTTTTGGAAGTTCAGCGTAGCCCAGCGGCTTCGAGTACGTCTGCCCTTCCTCTAAAGCCCAAGTCATGATTTTCACGAGTTCGGCTCCTGCGGGCGCTGCCGTTTTTTCGAAAGCAAGCAGGTACGTAAACGCTGTGATTGGGTACGACTTCGGGCCCGCCGCGTTCGTGAGCGAAACTTTGAAGTCGTCAGGAATTGTCTTCAGCGCTGCAGTGGCGGCCTCTGTGACCGAAGCTAAATTGGCTTCCACGAAGTTACCGGCCGAGTTTTTCAATTGTGCCGTCGGAAGTTTTTCGTTCAGCGCGTACGTCAATTCAACGTAGCCAAGCGAACCGACCGCGTTTTTAATGTTCGCCGTAACGCCCTCGTTGCCTTTTCCACCCAAACCTGTTGGCCACTTGATCGCTTTGCCGACACCGACGGCTGTTGCGAAATTTGGATCGGTTTTGCCGAGATACTCCGTAAAGACGCCGGTCGTTCCCGATGAATCTGAACGATAGACAAATACGATGGCTTGATCAGGAAGCGCTACTCCCGGGTTCAAAGCTTTGAGTTTCTCGTCATTCCATTTTTTAATTTTGCCTTGAATGATGTCTGAAACTGTTTGTCCCTCGAGTTTGATCGCTGTTTTCACAGTCGGCAGATTGTATGAAAGCACGACCGCGCCAATCGCCACGGGAAGATGCAAGATAGGTCCGCCAGCCTCCGCGATTTCTTTCTCGTTCATCGGAACGTCGCTCGCAGCGAAGTCGATCGTGCGTTTCTGAAGCTGTTTGATGCCTCCGCCAGATCCGATCGATTGATAGTTCACTTCGATCTTGGGATTTTTCTTATTGTATTCAGAAAACCACTTTGAAAAAAGCGGATTGATGAACGTCGAGCCAGCCCCGGTCAGTAGAGTTTTATCGCCGCGCACTTCCGCAGCATTTGCGGGCGTCGCGAGGCCAATCGCCAGGAGCGCAGATATCGAAAGAATCGATCGCTTTAAAACTTTGGATGCTGACATGAAAACCTCTCGGCTATGAGTTGCCCGCATAAGACATGACTCTCGCACACGCGGCAACGTGTTGACGGGTCGCGCTACGAGTTCCTACCGAAACAATGTTCTGAATTTCGCGAATGCTGTCGTTCCAATAGCCAAATTCGACCTTTTGCTCTCTTACAGCATCAAGCACAGCGGCGGTTGATCGCTCGCCCTTGCGCACTCTCAGCAGCGTTTTCCACGAACTGATCTGGCCCGCGCGGTGAAGGTCGCTTGTCGCGAGCAGAGGCAGGCCTGATTCGTAAACTTGTTCGAAAAACTTTCGGCCGCTTGCAACTTCCCAGGCGTCGAATGAGTCTTTCAATTCGTCACGTCGGTGCCACAAGTGAAGCGTTTGCGGCTCGAAAAGTCCTGTGTGCACGGGATGAGCTGCAATCGCGAGAGCACCTTGGCTGCGAAGTTCGCGACTCATGTCTAGAATATCGAGTTCGGCCGGCAGCCACTCGGTCACACCGATACCGAGGATGTGGGCCGAGCGCTGATTCGACCAAGAGTTTTTGCTAAGCTCGAAGCCCGGGATCACTTGCATCTTGTACATCGACCACGCCCGATCCGCTTGTTCGCGAATCGTCTCGAGATATTTCGGGAAAGTTTCTTTCGTGAGCGTGTACTTCAACGCACCAGCCGCAAAGCCAAAAAGGCTTTTCTGTTCGCAAATGTGATCGGTGATCGCGATGCATCCGAAACCTCGGCTGCCATAGAAATCCACCAATTCAAAGATGGTCATTTGTCCGTCACTGAACGTCGAGTGCACGTGTAGATCAGCTAAGATCATAATTACCTCCCCTGTCTTACGGAGATAATGCCCGAAATACATAGGAGACTTTGTTAGCATCACGTTGGTGAACGGTTAGGTCTTGATTTCCTAGGGGGTTCCGCCGTTAGAATAGGCGATGGCGTCTGGCATTCCGTCTTCGACTGGTTCAAGTAATGGTCTCACTGGTCTAGTCGGCAACCGCGCGACTACGAACGGCGACAAAACGAAGCTGCAAGCGGGAGCACGCCTCGCCGCCATTGACGTGGGCTCAAACGCAATTCGGCTCGTTATCGGTGAACTTGAAACGAACGGCGAAGTTCGCACCCTTAAAAAATATCGAGAAGCGGTTCGCCTCGGTAAAGATACATTTTCCGAAGGTGCGATCTCGAAAAAATGTATCGAGCGAACGCTCGAGACCTTTACGAAGTTCAAAGGATTTTTAAAAGAACACAACGTGAAACACGTGCGGGCCGTGGCCACTAGTGCGATGCGAGAAGCCGCGAACAGCAAGGCCGTCGTCGAGGCCGTATTGAAACAAACCGGCATCAACATCGAAGTCATCGATGGTTTTGAAGAGGGACGCCTTATTTTCTCGGCCGTTTCTAACCGCGTAGATCTCGACGGCAGCCGTTCGATATTGATCGATATTGGTGGCGGCAGCGTCGAAGTCACAGTCGCCGAAGGCTTTAAAATCAAATCAACACAATCATTTCCGCTAGGGACCGTGCGGCTTTTGGAATCTCTCGAAACGCGAGGACTGAAAGAAAAGCATCTGCCCACGGTAATCGAAGAAAACTTCAAGCCCCTGCGAAGTTTTCTGAGTGAGCAACTAAAAGACAAGCCGGTTGATTTCGCTATCGGGACTGGCGGCAACTTCGAATGTCTTGGAAAATTGCGAGTCGCGCTTCTCTCAAAAACTTCGATCTATTCTATGACCTTCGATGAACTCGTTGAACTCACCGAACATCTTGCAAGCATGACGGTCAAAGAACGCGTCCAATTTTTGCGGTTAAAAAACGACCGCGCCGATGTGATCGTGCCGGCGGCGCTAGTGACGTTGGCGATCATGGAAGCCATCCCCACCGACACCCTCAACGTCCCGTTCGTAGGCCTCAGAGACGGCATCCTAGCCAGCCTCCTCTAAAGGTACCTGCTACCTTTTTGCACTTTTTGGCCAAAAAGTGCAAAAAGGTAGCAGGTACCTAGGCCAGGGAGCGGAGCGCCCATGGCGGCAGCGACCACAAAAGGCGGGCTTCGCCGGGCATCAAGGCGTTTCCGATCTCCAAGCAGGTGGCTGCGCCTTTTTTTAGAGGAAACCGGCTCTTTTCCTGACCGATCATCCACCAGCCGATGCTCGTCGAAAGCAACGGCTCGTGCCCGACAGCGATCACCAAAGTATTCACGTGAGTTCGACCCGCCCGCGAATGCAGTAATTCATAGAGTGTATCGCGAAATTCTTTTGGTTTTGATCCGGGTGCGAGTGTCGGCGTAATTAAATCTGGTTTCGCTTTTGATTTTCCGAAGGCCCGCGCGACAATTGCGGCCGTGTCGACGGCCCGAAATAACGGGCTCGACACGATAAGAGGCTTTGGCTTTGCGAGGCCAGATTTGGAATCAGCGAATTCATGCAGGCCCTTCACTAAACCTTCGGCGTTTTTCTTCATCTTGCGCTTGCCGTCAGTCGTTAACGGACGAAGTTCGTCGTCGGCGTCGATGTCATTTTCGATCGAGTAGCGCGCGAATTCATCCCGCTCCATCGCAATCGCATGACGAACGTAAACCAAAATCATGTCGAGCCACCATGCCCAGTAGGATGCCCCGTTGCTGTCGCGTGACCTGCAGTCTCGAGCGGCGCCGCTTCGCCGACACGCTCTTGCAGTTTTTTAAGTTCATCCACGTGTCGAGCGCGGGTCGAATTCATGAGGCGGCGATGCGTCCCCTCTTGCTCGGCGGCAGTTCGCGGCTGAGCCTGCACGTAAGTCCCATCAGACTGCATATCCCAAGATGACCTGCGATCCGACAACATGATGTCGAGCATTTCCCACAGCCGCACGCGCGCGGGTCGGCTGTCGATCGGCGACATCGTCTCAATTCTTCCAAGCAGATTGCGATACATGAGGTCGGCTGACCCGATCATAAACTCACCGTCGAGCGGATCTGCACTGCCGTTTGCGAAATAAAGAATACGCGAATGCTCGAGAAACCGCCCGATCACAGATATAACTCGGATTCGCTCACTCATATTTTTGACTTTGGGACGCAAACAACAGAAACCGCGAACGATGAGGTCGATCTCGACCCCGGCCTGTGATGCTTCGTACAACGCGCGAACAAGATCGCGTTCTTCCAACGAATTACACTTGGCAATGATACGCGCGGGCTTCCCCGCTTTTGCGAAATCAATTTCTTTTCGGATTCGCGCAAGAATTCCGTCTTTCATTTCTGCGGGAGCCACGAGAAGTTTGTGGTACGTCCGCTTCAGGCTTCTTCCGGTGAGATAATGAAAGAGTTCGACAACGTCTTCTGTGTATTCCGCCTTAGCGGTGAAGTATCCAACGTCGGTGTACAGCTTCGCCGTCTGCTTGTGGTAGTTACCCGTGCCCAGATGAACGTAGCACTGAACGCCGTGGGTCTCTTGCCGAATGACCAACGCCGTTTTTGCGTGAGTTTTTAGTCCGACGACGCCGTACACAACGTGTACGCCTGCGTTCTCAAGCTCCTGGGCCCAATGAATGTTTCTCGCCTCATCGAAGCGGGCTTTTAACTCGACCAAAACGACGACTTGTTTGCCTTGTTCAGCCGCCCGAATCAGCAACGGAATAAAAGGCGAATCGTCGCCGGTTCGGTACAAAGTCATCTTCACTGCAAGCACGCTCGGATCGTCGACAGCTTGCCTTATGAATCGTTCAACACTAGCCCCAAAACTTTCGTACGGATGGTGAACCAAAAGGTCTTCTTCGCGAATCAAATCGAAGATGCTCGCATGTTCATCCATTAGGCGCGGTGGAACTAATGGAATCCAAGCGTCGTATTTAAGTTCCGGTAACGGCAGATCAAGAAGAGGTTTTAGATCACTGTAATCAAACGGACCTTGCATTCCGTATACGTCCTCTTCAGACAGCTCGAGTTCGTCCATCAAAAAACGGAGCATCCATGGATCCGGCTCGGGACCATGTTCGAGCCGCACCACCTCGCCGAAGCGACG
>JAYSST010000510.1:0-3110 GCA_043720435.1 Bdellovibrionales bacterium | reverse complement strand
AACCTGCGGACGAAGTGCTTGATCAGGTTAAAGGCCAAACGTCGGCGGCGAACCCCGCGCATTTGACTCTCGATACGCTCCAACAACATGGCGAAAATGCTTTGAAGGCTTCGCCGGCGCTTTACGAAATGGCGATGTCGGAATTGAAGTCAGATGATATTGCGACGATCATTTATACTTCGGGAACCACCGGTCGACCTCGCGGAGTCGTGCACACGCACGTCCAAGTACTCAGCGAAATCGCCGAAGCCTTCCCGCTTCTTGGCGTTAGCAGTAACGACGTGACGCTGACATTTCTGCCGTATGCACACGTCCTCGGGCGCATTGAGATCTGGGGCCACGCGATGATCGGACACACGATGGGTTTTGCTGAATCCATCGATCGGCTGAAGCAAGGTTTTCAAGAAGTGAAACCGACTCTGATCATTGCGGTGCCGCGAATTTTTGAGAAGATCTATGCAGGCATCATCGCACAGGCGGATATCTCGCCGCTAAGACGTAAAGCCTTCGATTGGGCGCTCGATGTCGGTCGAAAAGTCAGCGCGTGCAAACAAGCGAAGCAAGCTATTCCGCTCGACGTCGCACTTCAATATGCCGCCGCTCGGAAGCTCGTATTCAATAAAATTTCCGACCGACTGGGCGGACGACTGCGCTTCGCCGTTTGCGGTGGTGCTCCACTCAGCCGCCACGTTGCTGAGTTTTTTCATGCAGCAGGTCTGTTGATTCTCGAAGGATACGGTCTGACCGAAACGATGGCAGCTGTTTGCGTAAACACTCCCTTCGATTATTCGTTCGGATCTGTAGGCAAACCGATTGGCGACGTAAAGATCAAGATCGCCGAAGACGGCGAAATCTTGGTCAACTCGAAAAAGGTGATGCGCGAGTATCTTAATGATCCTGAAACCACTGCTAAGACCCTCGTCGACGGCTGGTTTCATACGGGTGACATCGGACAGCTCGACGAAGCTGGACACCTGACGATCACCGATCGCAAAAAGGATCTGCTGAAAACTGCCGGCGGTAAGTACGTGGCTCCGCAAAGGCTTGAAGGCTTTGTAAAGCTCTCGCCATTTGTTTCGAATGTTCATATTCACGGCGACAACAGAAAATTTATCGTCGCGCTTCTTACGCTATCGAACGAAACGGTCGAACCTTGGGCACGCGAAAGCGGTCTGACGTTCAAGGGCTCGAAGGAACTTTCGCAACACCCCAAGGTAAAAGAACTTTTGAGAAAATCGATCGCCGAAGCTAATTCTCACTTGGCCTCGTTTGAGACCATCAAAAATTTTGCAATTCTCGACCAAGACTTCACTGTCGATTCAGGCGAGCTGACGCCGTCGCTGAAAGTAAAACGAAAGTTTGTAGAGGAGCGCTATAAGCAGGTCATCGATTCAATGTACTAGCGAACGCCTCTACGGGCGTTCTTCCGGCTTTGCGCGCAGCACCCGTAAAATGAAATCAGCGGAGTCTTCCGGTTTGATACCGAGCACTCCGTGACCAGAGTTCTCGATCACTGTCACGGTGGGGATTCTCGAAAGCTTTCCGTTAGCCGCAGCGATCATGCGTTTCACGACTTCGGTCTGCGCACCCACTCGCAGCGGATTTTCCTGATCGGCCAACAAGAAATGCGTACGAGGCCAAGTCGAGAAATCTTCTTGTCGCAAATCGAAGTCTTCTGTCGCACGGATCCGACTCGCGATTCCGTTAATAACTTCTTCGCGTTTCACATTCGCAGACCAGTCCTTGGCAATGAAATGTTCGCTCACAATCGAAGTGGCCGAGTTTCGCGCAAGTCCTTCACGGGACGCCGCGAGCCACATACTGCCAAAGACAGGATTCATTGCGGACATCGTCTCGAGTTGAGTTTTGCCATTCATCAGTTCAGCGCGATGCTCACCCTGGACGACAAGTGGTGCCGCTAAAATTAAATTTGTGACCCGACCCTGATGAAAAGCGGCGAAACGTGAAGCCGGTGCAGATCCAAAAGAATAACCGACCACCGTCACAGAACCAGTCACGCCTGCCGAATTGATCACTGCAGTTGCTTCGCGCAAGATGTCATCCAAACCGGTTTTTTTCTGAGAAAAATTCTTTGAGCGGTGCCCTTCTGCACGAGACGCGAGTGATTCAGGCATCGAACCATAACTAAACATGATTAGACCCTCGCCCTTTGACTTCGCCGCGAATGCTTTTTGAAATTCAATGTAATCCGCAACGGGCGTGTAGAGCCCCATAAAGATTATCGCCGTCGCCTTGCCACGGGCAGCAGGAAAATGACGATAATAAACCGAGCGACCGTCGACCTCGGCGATTGCGGTTCGAAAGCCCTTCACGTGCTCGCTCTTTGCACCGTCGATGACTATGGTTTCAAAAAGATTATTGCACTGGCGAAACGTCGCATGACCGATAGAGGGAACGAAAAATGCCGCGATCAGGAGAAGATTAAAAAGAACCATGTGTGCGCGAAGTATAAACCGAATTTACAGCTGCTGTCTCGCTCGGAGCCGGCGCAATCGCAGTTCGGTTAAACTTTCACGAACCTACGACAACGTCTAGAGATAGAAACGGAACAAAAGACTCACATAGGCACCACCGAGATCGAATGCTCGATTTGACCCGTCCATATTCTTGACGTCGCTGCCGATGGTCTGCGGTCCCGATATTGCGGTCGTGTTTTTCGTGCTCGCGAGGGAACCGACCTTAATGCTCCGGTACCCGGCTTCGAAACAAAACGTCGTCGTATCCACAAACGTAGTTTCGCCCGAAAGATAAACACGCCACGCGAGAGTTCGAGTTGATGATTTTTCGATATAGTCCGAAACACCTAGCGCAGTCGTGCCTGCCGCGGTCATACGGTAGTCTTGATCCAGAGACACGAATGCATACCCAGCTCCACCACCAAGCGAGATGCGCGACTGCGGTCGCTTCCAGATCGGAATCTCTGCTGATACCATCGGTACGATGGCTGTTACACGCGAATCAAGCGCGTAATAACTTGCGCCGGCTCCATTGGCGCCGTTGACTCCGACCAACGCTTTACCGAGCAAATACTCTCCACTGACACGAAGTCCGATGCTGCTGGTTGTGAACACAAATCCAAACTCACCGCC
>JAYSST010000509.1:0-25026 GCA_043720435.1 Bdellovibrionales bacterium | reverse complement strand
TTGCTGACGGCGTTCGGATCGGGCCTAACTTCTGGAAGTCTGCTTTTAAAATATTAAAGCACAGGACGTGATCAAATGTGGGGCGCACTTTTTCCGGGTCAAGGCAGTCAGAGCGTCGGAATGGGAAAGTTTCTTTTCGAAGAATTCTCTACGGCCCGTCGCCTTTTCGAAGAAGCGGGCGATACCCTTAAACTCAATTTCAAAAAACTGTGCTTCGAAGGTCCCGACTCGGATCTTCAGTTGACTGAAAATACGCAGCCAGCTCTGCTGCTCGTATCAACGGTCACAGCGACTTGCGCGACCGAATTAATTCCACTCAAGATCGCCGCTTCTGCAGGACATTCTGTTGGAGAATATGCGGCCCTCGTTACGTCGGGCGTGCTCGGTTTTTCATCGGCTCTTACCGCTGTACGAATGCGCGGACAGGCCATGCAGCGCGCCGTTCCGGTCGGTAACGGCGCAATGTGCGCCGTACTAGGACTCAGTGACGAAAACGCGAAAAAAATGTGCGCGCTTGTCGAAAAACAGTCTGGCGAAAAACCATTGGAACCCGCGAATTTCAATTGCCCTGGGCAAGTCGTTGTTAGCGGCTCAGCAAAGGCTATCGAGTGGATGCGTGCGAACGTCAATGCCGAATGGGTCGCTGCGCACCTAGGAGCCGACGCTGGTCGCGCGAAGCTCATCCCGCTTTCGGTGTCTGCTCCTTTTCATTGCTCGTTGATGAAGCCGGCGGAAACCGAAATGCGCGCGGTCTTAGAGAATGTCGAATTCAATGTTCCTAGACACCCGGTGATACAAAATCTGAGTGCGACGTCTTCGGTCGACACAAAAGTCATTCGCGAACGGCTCATCGGTCAAATTTCCGGCCCGGTTCTATGGACTCAATGCCAAGAGGCATTGCTGAACAAAAATATTGAAAATTACGTCGAGTTTGGTTCAGGCAAAATTCTGGCGGGATTGGCAAAAAAGATCGCCGGCGAAAAAGCAAAAGTCTTCGGGCTCAATTCATTAGATGATTTGAAGTCGCTCGAACTCGCTGCGAAAAATATAAAGGCCTAATATGGAAAAACCGAAAACAAATCCGAAGCTTCAGCCCTCGAGCAAACGCCTCACCGGCAAGCGTATTGTCGTGACTGGTTCGTCGCGCGGTATTGGTGCTGGCATCGCGGCGTGGCTCGCCCAAGAGGGTGCGACGCTGGTATTGACCTATTCGTCGAACGAGGCTGCGGCCGCTCTCGTTGCCAAGTCCCTGCCCGGCACTGGCCATTCTTGTCTCTCGCTGAATGTTAGCGACGAAACTTCGGTTGAGGCGTTCTTTTCGAAAGTGCTCGAAACCGGCGGCATTGATGGATTCGTGAACAACGCAGGAATCACGCGCGACCAATTAATATTACGCATGAAAACCGACGATTTTGACGCCGTCATCGGCACGAATCTCCGAGGAACATTCTTGTGTTCACGAGCAGCGATCAAATCCATGTTCAAAGCTAAGATCGCGGGTTCCATCGTCAATATCACCTCGGTCAGCGGCGAAATGGGGAATGCGGGCCAAAGTAATTACTCGGCGTCGAAAGCCGGGGTCGAAGGACTGACGAAAGCACTGGCGAAAGAAGTAGCATCCCGCGGAATTCGCCTTAACTGCGTCTCTCCGGGGTTCATTGTGACCGAGATGACGGACGCCTTGAACGAAGATCAAAAAGCGAAGATTCAGAGCGGAATTCCGCTTGGAAGCCTAGGCGAAACCGAGGATATTGCAGCTGCTGTTGCATACTTGTTAAGCGATGAAGCGCGTTATATAACGGGCCACACGTTGAGCGTTAACGGTGGACTTTATATCTAAGTCGGGTTTGAGTCCTGTGTTTAATTTTGGTTTTATTTCCGCGTTTTAAATTTGTTAGCCATGCGGCTAGCGATCTCAAGGAGTTCTCTGATGATGGCTACAGTACAACCGAAGGTAAAAGAAGTAATCGCAGATCAACTTGGCGTTGATCCAGAGCGTGTAAAAGTCGAAGCATCGTTCATCGATGATCTCGGCGCGGATAGCCTCGATATCGTTGAGCTCGTTATGGCCGTTGAAGAAGAGTTCGGCATCGAAATTCCAGACGAAGACGCTGAGAAGCTGAAAACGGTTGGCGATTTCTGCACGTACCTTCAGTCTAAAGGTAAAGCTTAGGCCGAACGCCTAAGCGGTTGGGCCCATCGATGAAACTTGCCCCTAGACACGAGTCTGCGCAAAATCGATTTGAACGTGTGACCAAGGCCGAGCGCCGAGTCGTCGTTACTGGGATGGGATGCATTTCCCCGCTTGGTCTCGATTTACCGACCTCTTGGAAAAACGCGGTCGCGGGCCAAAGCGGAATTGCGCCGATCACTTGCTTTGATGCGACGGCGTACGATGTGCGCTTTGCCGGAGAAGTGAAAGGTTTCGATCCAACTCCTTTCATTGATAAAAAAGAACAAAAGAAAATGGGTCGCTTCATCCACCTTGCGATGGCAGCGGCAGCAGAAGCCCTCAAAGATTCCGGACTCGATCCACTGACTTTCGACGACGAGTTTCGCGCGCGCATTGGCGCTATCGTCGGTTGCGGTATCGGCGGCATCAACGAACTCGAACAAACGGCACTAACGATTAAAGAACGCGGACCAAGTCGTGTTTCTCCATTTTTCATCCCAAGCGTCATCGCGAACATGGCGAGCGGGCACATTACGATCAAGCACGGATTGCGTGGCGTAAATTATTCGATCACTTCCGCGTGTTCATCAGGTGCACATTCAATCGGGGAAGCTGCTGGCTACATCCGCCGCGGCCTTGCCGATGTCATGGTTGCGGGTGGCACCGAAGCAAGCATCGGCCAACTCGCTATCAGCGGGTTTGCGTCGATGAAGGCTCTCTCGACACGGAACGATCAACCGACAATGGCGAGTCGTCCATTTGATCGTGATCGCGACGGCTTTGTACTCAGCGAAGCGTCCGCGATTTTAATTTTAGAAGATTTTGAAAGTGCAAGCCGCCGTGGTGCAAAAATTTACGGTGAAGTCGCAGGTTACGGATCATCGTCGGATGCTTATCATATGACGAACCCTGCTCAGGGCGGCGTCGGAGCGGCGGCTTCAATGCGTGCAGCGCTTGAAGACGCGCACATGAATGGAAATGAGCTTCAGTATCTCAACGCACACGGCACAAGTACGCCTGCGGGAGATGGCCAAGAGACGGCCGCGGTGAAATTAGTATTTGGTAGTCACGCTCCGAAACTTTGGATCAGCAGCACGAAATCTGTCATGGGCCATTCCCTCGGGGCTGCTGGCGCGATTGAAAGCGTCTTCTCACTGATGGCGCTTCATACAAACGTAGCACCACCAACAATCAACCTCGACAACGCGAGCGACGATTGCGATCTCGACTATGTTCCTCATGTTGCGCGTGAAGGAAAATTCACAGCAGTCATGAATAACAGTTTTGGCTTCGGCGGAACTAATTCGACGCTCGTCTTTACGAAAGTTTAGCTATTATGAGCCCTGCACAAGACAAAGCTGCAGAAACAACTCCGAAACTATTTATCGCAAGCGACCACGCGGGCTTCGACCTCAAAGCGCACCTTCTGCGCGTTTGGAAAGATAAAGTCACGCTGACAAGTCCAGTTGCTTCGCCAGGCAAATTGTCTTGGACGTGGAAAGATTTGGGACCGGCGAATGCTGATCGCGTCGACTATCCCGACTTTGCACAGAACGTTTGTCGAGAGTTATTGCTCGCTCCAAAAGGAAGTTTTGGAATTCTTGTCTGTGGCTCGGGACAAGGAATGGCGATGACTGCAAATCGTTTTAAAGGCGTGCGCGCAGCTCTTACATGGAACGAAGAGTCTACGCGTCTCTCGCGTGCGCACAATGACGCCAACATACTCTGCTTGGGCGCGCGGTTGATAGAACCGTCGCTGGCAGTTAACCTGGTCGAAATCTTTCTTCGAACGCCTTTCGAAGGCGCTCGTCACGTCGGTAGGATCAACAAGATCGAATGCTGAACGTTCAATAAAAGTCAGAGGTAAATGATGCAGTACTCTACAGAAAACTCGACCACCACAAACGTTCCTTCGCCGACAGCAATTTCGCATCTCACAAAGGTTGATCCAGAACTTGCGCAGTACTTGAAGCGCGAGACCGATCGACAATTCTATGGTCTCGAAATGATCGCTAGCGAGAACTACACGTCGCAAGCCGTTATGGAAGCGCAGGGTTCAATCCTTACAAATAAATACGCCGAAGGTTACCCGGGCAAACGTTATTACGGCGGTTGCGAGCACGTTGATAAGATCGAGCAGCTCGCCATCGATCGCGTAAAGAAACTTTTCGGTGCGCCTTTTGCTAACGTTCAGCCGCATTCGGGCTCGCAAGCAAATCAAGCTGTCTTTATGGCAGCAGCAAAAGCGGGCGACACGATTTTAGGGATGGACCTTTCACACGGCGGACATCTAACGCACGGAAGTCCGGTCAACTTCAGCGGTATCCTTTTCAAGGTCGCAAGCTATGGCCTCGATGCTGAAACCGGACGAATCAATTACGATACGATCCGCAAAGTCGCGAAAGAGTCGAAGCCGAAGATTTTGATCGCAGGATACTCCGCTTATCCACGCACTCTCGACTTCGCAAAGTTCCGCGAGATAGCCGATGAAGTCGGCGCTACCTTACTTGTCGACATGGCCCACTTCGCAGGTCTCGTTGCCGGCGGGGCGCACCCGTCACCGATTCCGTTCGCCCACTACGTAACGTCGACGACACACAAGACACTGCGTGGACCACGCGGTGGCATCATTCTCACGGGAATGGCGTTTGATAATGGTCTTCAAGGTAGTGAAGAAGCGGCAAAAAAAGTGAACTCGCGAATATTTCCGGGGCTTCAAGGTGGTCCGCTCGAGCATGTTATTGCGGGAAAAGCCGTATCGTTTCTAGAAGCGCTTCAACCAAGTTTCAAAACGTACGCACAGCAAGTGGTTAAGAATGCGCAAGCACTATCCGACTCGCTGCTAGCCGGCGGACTCAATCTCGTGACTGGCGGCACAGACAATCACTTGATGCTTGTTGATCTTTCGTCTCGAGAAGCGACCGGTAAAGACGCCGAGATCGCACTCGATCACGCTGGCATTACGGTGAACAAGAATACGGTTCCGAATGAAAAACGGTCTCCGTTTGTTACCAGCGGGATTCGCATCGGCACACCGGCGTTAACGACGCGAGGAATGAAAGAATCCGAGATGAAACTGATCGGGGGCTGGATTTCTGAAGTCATCGACAAACCGGGTGATCAAGCGAATCTTGCGAAGGTAAAAAATCAGGTTGCTGAACTTTGCCAGTCGTATCCTGTCTACATTCCGTCGAGAGACTAAACCGTGATGTTTTTTGGAAAACTTCAGAGGCCGCGCTTTGTGTTCTGGCTTCCTTTCTTCTTAAGCATTTCTAACCTAAGCGCGTGCTCGACCTTTCAAGGTCCGGGAAGCTTCAAGGCGCCCGACGGGACCATCGACAGCACGCTCGAAGAATCGGCGCCTGTGGCGGCACCGATCGGTCCGACGCTTTCATGGAGCGGTGAACGATATAGTCAGTCTGCTCCAGCAAGCGGAATGAATTTCGATTGGCCGGTTGAGGACGCACGGATGTCTCGTGGGTTTTTGCTAGGAAAACGATGGCATTACGGCATCGACCTCGCATCGAAAAAAGGAACACCAATCCTGGCAAGCGAAGCCGGTGTCGTGATCTACGTAGGAAAAGGCTTTTCTGGCTACGGCAAACTCGTCGTCATTGAACATAACGATACATGGGCAACGCTGTACTCACACTTAAACAAGTTTCACGTCAAAGAAGGTTCGAAGGTCACGCGTGGTCAGATGATTGCCGAGATGGGAAGAACCGGTCGAGCGAGTGGTGTTCATCTTCACTTCGAGATTAGATACAACCGTCAGCCTGTAAATCCACTCATGTACTTACCGCAAGGTTTTTTGGATCCGTAATTTCGATGGCACCAGTGCCATAAGCGACTTCAGAAGTCCGCCGGTAAAAAGCGCCAACAAAAATCCAATCAAACCGACCAGACCGTAAACGCACAAGCGACTAGCCATAGAATCGTTCGCGAACCCGACAGATTGCAGCGAAAGCATCTTACCAAAGACTCGACTGGGTCCGTATGCGTTTAAAATGTCTCGACTGGCACAAGCTGCGAACCACGCGAAAAACGTAAGCGAACAAATCGTACGAGTCGGCAGTCGAAACACGAGATACGAAACACCCGCCACAATCGGCGTGCCCCACCACGGCGCTGAGAAAGCGCAGACGCCGATCGCAGCGGCAAACGCGACAACCCGAATCGTCAAACTATGGATTCTAAAATTATTCATCGTCTGCTCCGCATATTGAATTTCACCGGGCGCATTTCACCACGCGCCCAGGTTTCAATCTGATCGTCGTAACGATCTGACGAAGGATCGCCACTTTGACCACCTGGTGTCATCGTCCAAGCGCGAGGATGATCTTCGAAAGTCACAATCATTTTCCAAGTTGGGCCGTGCTGACCTTTGTTCGCGAAGATGGATTCGCCCGCGCCGCCGACAGCAATCGTGCGTCCTAACCCTGGGATACGGCCAGCATGACGGATTGAGGTTGGTTGATACGTGCTCCAAGTCGGAAGAGTATTTCCGGATTTCGCTATCAGACTTTCGCATGCAAGCCCTAAGGACTGCACCAGTCGTGTGTTAAGATTTTCCGCTTCAGGGGTGTTGGCAGCATCCCAAAGCGGCGCGTTAGGTTCTTTCTCGATCAATTCGAAAAAGCGCCAACTGTTTGGCCACGACATCTGTTCTTCTGCGCCAATGAGTCTGGTCCAAGTCATCTCTTTCAACTTCTTCAGCCACTCATTGACGAGCGGTGCCGTCGTGCTTTCAACGGCGTATCCGCCATCCCAAGTTTGCAATGCGTGGCTCAGCGCCGATGCACCGGCGATTCCGCACGGCTGTTTCATAAGTTCTTCTTTTAGCGGGGAGTTAACGGATTCCCGCAAAATGATTTTTGCAAAGTTCTTGGCGAGCCAACTTCCCTTATCACCTTGAACGTCGATCATCTCTTCTGGTTTCCATTGGTTTTTCCCGTCTAGGTGCGCGCGAATTTGCAAAGCGCGGTATGGCGGAGCAAAGAACCACCCATACTTATACTGAGTGTCTCCATTAAACGGTGCCTGATTGGCTGTGATAATAAGTTCGGACGTTGTTTCCATTGATGGATTTTCATCAAACGGTAAAGTTCCCTGCCATAAATCCGAGTCACTTGCTGCTTCGAAGATAAATCTTCCGTCTCGTTGCTTACGATCTGGAAAGACCCCGGCATGTTTGTAAACCAAACGTCCCGCACGATCTGCGCAAACAAAGTTTTGCGACGGCGCAATGTAGCCTTTTAGCGCGGTCGTACAATCGCGAGCCGTCGTCGCACGATTCAACAATAAGAAACTGCGCAGTTCGTTCGATGGTGTGTGCCCCATCCACTGAACGGCGAGGCCCGACGGAATGTCGATCACCGCGGGAGCATCGCCATCATCGAAGACGACTGGACCGACGTGGGTATCGCGCGTTCTGACGGTCTCAGAGGGGCCGCCAGCAACTTTGACGATCTCGTCACGGGTAACGACCGGACGCCACGAATTTTCAAAATAATATTCTTGGCGTTTCACATCGCGAAATCGAAGTGAATACCAGTCAAGCACGTCGTCCGAACCATTCGTCACGGCCCAGCCCATAGATTCTGTGAAACCGACGATGACTCCAGGCGCCCCCGGCAGCGAGGCGCCATAAACATTCATAGTCGGGCTGGTCAGCTGAATCGAAAACCACAGCGCAGGAAGTGCGTAGCCAAGATGTAAGTCATTCGCTAGCAGCGCTCGACCATTCGTCATAAGCCGAGCCGGCACGGCCCAATTGTTACTTCCGTTGGCGGCTTCTGGAAGGACATCTGCGGGAATATTCAGCCAGTGCTGGGTTGCGATTTGCCGCGACGGTGCGAGCTTTGTGGAATTCGGAATGCTCATGCTTGCCTTTGGGCCGACAGCAAACTTGTCTTTGAGAATTGCACCCGGAACTTTCGCGTTAAGTGGAAAAAGCAGTTCGAAAATATCGTGCGAGAGTTTGGCCTTAGACGCTGTCATTTGGAAATCATAGAGATAACCGGTCAATTCCCATGTCATGTACTTCAAAAGAAAAGCGGCACGCTCTTCAGACCAGGCATCTGGTAGGATTCCAAAAAGTCGATATTCAACAGGCAAAGAGTTTACATCGAGTTGCGCGATACGGGCGTTCACTCCCCGCGTGTAAGCTGCGAGCGGAACTCGCGTCACAGGATCGCTCATCATCAATGCGGCCGATGAGCGAGCGGCGGCGGGAATTCGCATGCGCCGAAAGAAACGATCGATCGGCAAAGCGTTCGCGCCAAGTATTTCCGAAACCTGACCCGCGGTTATCCGCGACAGAAAATCCATCTGCCAAAGTCGATAGTAGGACGTAACGAAACCTTGAGCGAAATAAAGTGCGACATCACTTTCAGATTTAAGGTGCGGCACTTCGGCATCGTCGATTTCAATTTCAACTGCGGGGAGACCCGCATCTCGTACTGCGGCTTCGAGACGTTGTATCAAGTCGGCGCGATGGGTTGGCTGGTGGCGCCAGATTCCGTTGCTTGGCGCGAGCAGAGGGCCTATCGGGCTCAGGCCATTAAATGAGCGCGAGAGGCCAAGGGACAACGCGAACAAGCCAATCAGGCTCGCGAGTCCCGCAATAACATTAAGAAGAGCCTTTTTTGAATGCACTACGCTAGCAGATAACTCACAGCTCAGCTTTACGCAAACTTGATGCTCGAAGATGTCTTTATGAAAAAAAAAGACCGAACCCTAAGGCTCGGTCTTTTCTTAAGCCGCAGTGCGCACGACGCGACCGCGGCTGAATGTCACGCTTCTGCGCGAACTAGATATTGAGGTTCAAAGACATACCTACGTTTGTGCGATCCGAGCTCATGTTGAGTGGAGCGAACTGAACGTTTGGATAAATGTAGATATCGCGAGTGATCGAGATACCGAGTCCAACCGACTGCGTGTACGGTGCGCGACCAATTTCGCCGAATTTCGCCATACGAGCGTGTTCGAATGTGAATGGACGGAAAACAGTGCGGAGGTTTAACTTCTCGGAAATATTCACTTCCGCGAATGGGTAAAGAGCTACCGAGTAATCCGACTGCTGTGGTCCAACTTGAGAACCCGACGAGTCGAGTGCATCAACACCTTTATCAAACGCTGTGTAATCGACAGTCCCTGCGAGACCTACCGACCAGCTTGATCCGCCGAAGTCGTAGATTGCAGTTTGGCTGAGGCCGATCGAACCAACCTGGCCGATATCACGGTAAGCGCTGTCAGTCGTGTAACCAAGGCTCACAGACGACACGTTCTGGATGCCTGCCGCTTTGTAAACGATTTGGTAAGTCAAAGAAGGGTCAGAAACCGTCGTGCGCTCACGGAAATTCTGTTTCGGATCCGAGTGGAACGGACGATAGATTCGAACACCTACGTCAGCCGAGAGCGACTGAAGTGCGCTCATCTTGTACTTCACACCAAGGCTTCCACCCATTGCCGGACGCAATGGAACGAACGCGTTCGATGCGATGTTTGGACGTGTGTCCGAACCTGGATTTTTAACAGTTCCGCCGCTGTAGCTAAGTGCAGTCGAGAAGCTGTATTTGCTCTTCGAACCAGTCTCAGCACGGAGTTTACGGTTCGTGATGACTTCATCAACATCCGTTTCGCCAGCTTTTTTCTCTGGCAAATTCGGTGTTACGTTTTCTGCTTTAGTCGTCGTTTCAGCCGACTGAGTCTCAGTCTCTGCAGCGAACGCGCTTGTCGAAATTGCGAGAACGCTCGCTAGGATCATTGCACTGTGGATCTTCATGTGTGGGGCCCCCTGAAATTTTGTCATTTTCTGCTAACTCTCTATTTTACGAACTCTATATTTAGTTAAAACGACTCTCGGGACAAAATGTTCAAAAAGCCGTCGTGTAAGCGTGTACCCGGTAACATGTGAGCAAGCGATGTGCCGGATTCAAAAGAAAGCGAACCCAACTCAGCACTCGTCCCTTCGGGTCCGCGAAGCGAACAACGTGGCGGATGCGAATCGGCGCTTCAAGGTGCCGAAAATGAACGCAAAACCAACCTGTTCAGTGCGTGAACTCGAATACGGGAGTCTTAGAACTTCACGAGATCCTTGTACAACCGATTCGCGTGAACTCTTGCGCTGCGCTAATTCTCCAAAACTGCACCTAAAGGTTTGAGGAAGACGGTGTCAGATGTTCACTGATAAGGTAGGAGCTTCTCGGTTCACCGGGAGCAGACACGCTCGTCAAGAACCCTAATGACACCACTTGGAGTCCCATTTGAACCCGAAATTCAGTGCTACTCAAGAGACGACCGGCGACCGGTCCCTCCAGACTATAAAGACGCTGCTCCCCTATCTGTGGCCAAAAGATCGCAAGGACCTTCGATTTCGTGTCGTAATAGCGACGATCTCTTTGCTCGCTGCGAAGTCAGTCAATGTGTCGATTCCGTTTTTTCTTAAGGGCGCCATCGATCGGTTGGGGCTCGTCATTCAAGGTAACAATCAATATTTAACTGCTGCTATAGGGCTGACCGTTGCTTACGCCGCGGCCCGAATCGGCCAACAGGGCTTCGCTGAATTTCGCGACTTCATCTTTGCGCGCGTCACCCAATTTACTCAGCGAAAAATTGGGCTTCAAACTTTCGAGCACCTGCATTCGCTTTCGCTCGCTTTTCATTTAGATCGTCAAACCGGCGGACTCTCTCGGGTCATCGAACGTGGCACTCGCGGTATCCAAACCGTTCTTCAATTCATGCTCTTCAATATCTTTCCGACCATCGTCGAAGTCGTGATTGTTTCGGTGGTGCTCTTTTTTACTTTCGGTTGGACGTTCGCGGCTATCACCATGGCGACAATATCCGTCTATGTTGTCTACACGATTTCGATTACCAATTGGCGCGTGAAATTTCGCAAAGATATGATGCAAAAGGATACAGAGGCCAACACCAAAGCTATCGATAGCTTGCTCAATTTCGAAACGGTCAAATATTTCGGAAATGAAAAACACGAACATGCCCGATTCGACAAAGCTCTCGAAGGTTACGAGTCGGCAGCAATTCAGAGTCAGACAAGTCTTTCTATTTTAAATTGTGGTCAGGGGTTGATCATCGCTTTCGGACTTGTGGCAGTGATGGTCCTAGCCGCCGTCGGCGTGGGCGAAGGTACAATGACAATCGGCGATTTCGTCGCGGTAAACACGTTTTTGATTCAGCTCTATTTACCGTTAAATTTACTCGGCTTCGCCTACCGCGAGACGACTCAAAGCCTTGTCGAGATGGACAAGATGTTCGAACTCTTGGCCGTCGAACGTGATATTCGCGACGAGCCGGGCGCACCAGCGCTGAACGTAAATGGTGGACGGCTCGAATTCCGAGACGTATCGTTTCATTACAATCCAGATCGCCAAATCCTGAAAAAAGTAAGTTTCGAAGTTCCACCGGGAAAAACGGTCGCCATCGTCGGTCCGTCAGGTTCCGGAAAATCCACGATCTCGCGACTTCTTTTCAGATTTTATGATCCGGTAGAAGGATCCGTGCTAATCGACGGCCAAGATCTGAAGTCTGTGGATCAAGCCAGCGTCCGGCAAGCGATCGGCATTGTTCCGCAGGACACAGTTTTGTTTAACGATACGATTGGATATAACATTCAGTACGGACGTCCATCCGCTAGCGATGCCGAAATGCGAGAAGCGGCACGACTGGCGAAGATCGATCACTTCGTTGCAAGGCTGCCGCTCGGATATAATGCCCTCGTCGGCGAACGTGGACTGAAACTTTCTGGTGGGGAGAAGCAACGAGTTGCGATTGCGCGCACAATTCTAAAAAATCCGATGATTCTCGTTTTTGACGAAGCGACGTCGGCGCTTGATACGCACACCGAGCAGGGCATTCAAGCGTCACTTCGGGAAGTCGCTAAAAATAGAACAGCACTCGTCATCGCACACCGTCTGTCCACGGTTGTTGACGCCGATGAGATCTTGGTTCTTAAGGATGGCGAAATCGTAGAGCGCGGCCGCCACGAAACTTTGCTGTCTGTGAACGGAGAGTACGCGCGAATGTGGCGTCTGCAAGCGGAAGCGCAAGATGCAAAACGACGGCTCGATGCTGTCGAAAGTGCGCAAGCTTGACCAAGGTTGGTCGCACTAGACTAGACCCTCGACTACAAAGTTGTCTCACCTAGAGATTCCATCGCGCATTCATCTACTTCAAATGGCTAATTAGTACAAATTTAGCTTGAAGGTACCGATAGTATGACGTGAGTTCGCAAGACCAACAGGACCCCGAACAAACTGTCGTGATCCCCTTCATTCCACCCGGTCCGGTCAAAGCAATTGGGCCGTATGAAGTGATCAAATTGCTCGGAGAAGGTGGCATGGGCCAAGTCTTTCTCTGCAGCGACTCCCGAAATCCGAATGCACCGCCCGTCGCTGTGAAGACCGTGTTCCCCGAACTTCTCGCAGAATCGGCGACAATAAAACGTTTCGAAGCTGAAGCTCGGGCGCTCGCTTCGGTTCGCCATCAGGGCGTTGTTAAGTTCTATGAGTGCGGAGTGTTTGAAACTGCCGGACGAACCTCGCACTACATGGCGATGGAATACATCGATGGAATTTCACTCTATGTACTGAGTCGCCAGCGTCGCCTTTCGTTTCCGGATATCATGGTCATCGCAATACAGATTGCGAGAGGCCTCGACGCGATACACAGCGGTGCTGTCATCCATCGCGATTTGAAACCTGGCAACATCATGGTTACGAAAGACGGCTTAGCTAAGATTATTGATTTTGGAATTGCAAAACCGTCCTTGGTGGGAATGTCAAATGACGAAGCGCCTACGCGTGGTTTCAAAACTCAGACCGGAATGTTCATCGGTACCGTCAACTACGTCGCGCCCGAAATTCTTCGTGATAAACCTGCTTCGCCGTCGAGTGACATCTATGCGTTGGGTCTTATCATCTGGGAAATGCTGAATGGAGCAACACCCTTTAAATCCGATAACATTGCTGAAACTATAAAGAGGGTCACAAGTGAAACACTTGCATGGCCCACATTGGTTCGAAGTTTAGCACCCTTAGGATTTTTAGAATTTGTCGACAAAATTCTTGCGAAGGATCCAGCTGCTCGTCCTATCGACGCCAGCACTGTCGCCGTTTCGCTGGAAAAAATCGCCACTGCGGCACGATGGACAGGTTCACTGGCTCGCAAAACGCGATTTGATCTCAACATTTTCTGGTCGACTGAAACGATTTCACAGATAAAAAATTTCGACATAAGCGAACCTGAAGTAACCTATGTTTTGCAAGAAATTGAAGATCAACTGACATCGCTGCAGGATTCAAGACTTCAATCGACGAAACCGATCACTGTAAGTTCAGAACTGATCGCCAAGTGCGTGAGCGCCTATCGAAGAACCCGCTTTGAAACGTCGAAAAGGCGAATGACGCGTCCCCAACCGATTGCAAGCACTGGCACCGTTCCGTTCAAACTTGTGACATCAGAAACAAGCATCTCACCTACTCGAACATCGTTTTTAAGTTTTCGTGCTGTCGTCGCTGCGGTTATCATCGCCAGTTCGGTCACGTATTTCGGATTCTCTCGAAATCCCGAACAGATGGTGATCATTACTGCAGAAGTGGCCCGACTAACGCGAAGCTTGATGCTTCCGCCAGAAGTTGCGCGAGATTTAGCTGGTTCTGCTTCGGCGCCACTGCCGCCGGTTACAATTGTAGATGCCGTCAAGCCAACCACGATATTGCAACCTGCCAAAGTTGTAGAACCTGAAACGCGGCCAGTTGTGCTTGGCGATACTGTGAAGCCGCTGCCAGCAACGAAGCTCGCGACTGGCAGAGTTCTTTCTTACCGCGTAACAACACCAAGCGCCGATGGGAAAATCAGTGTTTCTCAACACACCAGATTTCTTACTGAAATTTCGAGCACTGAGCTTACTTGGCTCGTCGATGGAACAGATACCTTGCGAACTCCTCGCTCGTTTCTCACAGTCGAAGCTTACTTTAATCCGATGTTCCGAAAGCGAGATGGCGTATTAAAGCAGGAGCTGCCTGAAATAAGTTTCTTTCCGCTAACCGCCGGGGTCGGCGGTCGAATCAGACTTGCTGACACCGATTGGAAGTCAGCCGAAACGGTTGAGTGCACTCCAATCAGCTCGCGCTATACTACCGTCCAATCAGAACAGCATGAAGTTTGGAAAGTTGAGTGCTTCCGAGAAGTTACTTTTGAGCATCAGTTAGTTTACAAAATTGTCGAGACCTATCAGTACTCCCCTTCGCTCGAGGCCGTTCTTGAAGTTGATCTTCGAGCGACGAGGTACGATCCAAAAGGCACAGTCATCAGCACGACAACAAGTCAATTCGACCTGCAGCCTCACCTCTCGGTTTTTTAATTTTGCCGGTCCCGCACTATCCCACGTCCAAGTCGTCCTTCAGGCGATTCAGCAAAGCGGCCTGTTTCATCGTCATTCGGTAGACCAACATGCCGCCGATGAGCGCACCAAGCAGACCCGAAAACAACATTTAGAGCATAACGGTTTCATAGGGTGTATCACCTCTTAAAAAAGGCAATACATCCAAAAGCGCAATCCCGAGTGGCAAGATCAATCCCAGGACAGTGCTAACCAAAATTGCCAGTATCACTTTCGATGTTATCTTCATCTCACTATAACTATTTGCATGATTTGCTGGCCTGTACAGAAAAGAAACCTCAATGTAGCCGCCTTTGTTTTGCCGGAAAACGGTTTGAGACGCGTCAGAAATGGGGGTCGTGCAAGACTCGAACTTGCGACCGTGCAAGCGCGGCGGATCGCGAAGCGATCTGACGTGATGCGCACCTGAGTTCGGCAAGCGCGAAGCGCGATAGCCGAACGGAAGGTCAGCGGCGGCAGCCGCTAGGTCGCTCGATTAAAGAAAAAGAATCGTGCTAAAAACGTGAGTAAGGAAAAAATGGTGGTCTGTGCAAGACTCGAACTTGCGACCTCTCCCATGTCAAGGGAACGCGCTACCAACTGCGCCAACAGACCAAAACACGAAGTTAATTGGCCGGCGGTACTTCCGTCAATACCGTATGTTCAAGGCCCAAAAGCTCCCGTTTAAACGAGTCGGACCAGCCTAAAAAGAGGGCTTCGAGCGAGGTTGAAACATCCATCTCCGCGAGCCTCGTCATTCGCTGACCGCGAATTCCGCAGGTACGAATGAGATCAAAAAGGCTCAAGTCGTTGCTAACGTTCACGGCGAGACCATGGGATGTCAGACCCTTAGATATTTTGAATCCGAATGCCACGAGCTTTGCACCCTCAACGAAAATGCCGGGTTCACGCGCGTCGGTCTCGGGTGAAATACCGAGAGTTCGAAGCCAGCCAGCTGTTGTTCGTTCAATCAGTTGAACAAAATCTCGCGGGCCTAAATGAAACGCGCGCAGATTAACGCAAGGATAGATCACAAGCTGCCCAGGAGAATGGATCGTGGCTTGCCCACCCCTCACCGTTTCGATCAGCTCAAGGCCTCTGAGCCGCAACTCGTCGGAAGTAACTGTCAGATCCGTTTCGACGAGACCACGGATCCCGAGAGTCGCCACCGGTAGATGTTCAAGCCCGAGCAATATCGCAGAGACTCGCAGTGGAGACGCGACAGATCCGGCAAGTTCGCGCAAAGCTCGCGCTTGAACCGCAAGGCCTTCACTATAAGAAAGCGTACCCAGAAAATGTGATTGAACGGTACTCGCTGTCATCTGAAGGAGTTCCTAGCGTAATGTGAGGATTCAGTACAAGTCGAGTTAGTACAGTTCGACGAGATCGTTCTCGCGGAACCCTGAACCCGAATGCAGAACCGTTATGGCGCCGTCTTTGCCGAAGTATGAAACGACTTCCACCGTCCCCTTGAGCCGACCCGGCACGCGGCCGATATACGAGCCCGTCTCGGGATCATGAACGTCCTCGCCTTCTTCAGAAACTCGGAGGATGTCACCAATCTGCAAGCCCGAGAGGCGACCCGCATTGAGATAAACCCGCTCGCCTTTGATCAGCGCGACGCGGCCTTCCCACGAAAGTTTTTCGACAGCGTTCACAATCCGAGGCAGTGTCGCTTGGAAGGCGCGGGTGACCACCGAGTCGACCAGGATCGGATCATCTTCTAAATCCCTATCCGTTGAAGCGCGTTCAGCTAGACGGGTCGTCGCTTCTTCTACTTCGGCTTCGCGTGTCTCGTTCAAAACAATACTGCCGTTACGAGCATTCACCATCCGCATCTGAACTCGAGCGTTCATGCGCGCGCGTATTTTTCGGACGAGTCCGACTTCATCACCGACACGTTTCGCACGTACTTCGATAATTCGGCCTTCAAGAATGGCCGCGATTCCCATCGCCGCCGCAATCTTGCCCATGGCTTCAAGATCGTATTCGCCGCCTTTGAGGAAAGCAGAAACATCTTTTGGAAAATCCGAATTTGCGACGATGACAAACTCATCCGTTTTGCGCAACTGTCGCAAAAATGATTCGCGCGCGACTTTCGAGGCCTGTTCAGATCTTGAAATTCCGCCGTTAATAAACGGAAGCACCATCACCCGCTTGCGAAGTGGAGCTTCTTTCGTTTCTCGGGCATCGTACGGTACATCTCTCACTTCGGCTGCGCTTGATTTCTCTATCCCGACTTGGCGATTTGCACCGAGCAAACTGCAGCCGGTCAAAAGAGGAATGAACACGAACGAAAGCACGAGCATTAGTAATCGTCTCATTCGCATATTGTAAACGGAGTGGCTCCAGTGCGAAACCCAGACGGGACTTCCGACCGGCGCGGTATCGATTAACCGCGTTTAAAGCGTCTTAGGCTTCACTTCTAGAGTGAAAGGTACGGTCGTGCCGTCGGCGGCGCCGAGTTCGGCATCGACGATGAGCTTTTCAGTGAAGCCAGGAAGCGCAATCCCTTTTAGACGATCGCGAAATTCCTCTGGCGTTGCCGCATAGTCGATTTCAAAAACCACTCTGCCCGGCTCGAACAATCGTTCGCGCATCGCCTTGATATCGCGAAGCGCTTTCGTAAATTGCGTCCGGAAGTCACTCAGTTGCTTCGGCGAAAGACCGCCTTTTACCGCCAGTCGCAAAGTGGTTGCAGCTAAAGTGCCCCGCGTCCACGCCTCATGAACTTGAGAAGCTAGGTCTTTCGACATTTCGCTAATCTCTTTTTCAAGTTTACGTTTCACGATAATCTCCGAAGGCCCCGCCTCAGTTTCGAACTCTCGGCTAATCTCAGCGACCGTTCGGCCGCCTTGCACCGGAATAACTTCAAGGCGTACTTGAATTTGCCAGCCGCCAAGCGATTCCTTCGAATCTTTCACGCGAACATCGCCTCGCAATGCCATTGAAATTCCGAGATATTCGCCGAGCTGTTTCAAATCCTGACTTGAAGCGCGGTCGACTCGAAAAACCGGTGGAATGGCGTTCGACAACGTGCCACTCAGTGGCAGTTGAAGATGAAATCCCTGATGCATCAGTTCTTTGTGCAGCCCTTGGTGAACAATGCGAGCCCACTCCACCACCGACTTTCGTGAATCGTCGCGAGAATCACCCATCCACCAACGGTAGCTGACTGCTTTCACGCGATCCGTAAATGCGATCATCGGCAAGACCGTTACAGGCGTGTCGGCGTCCGAAAGAAGGCCCGTGTCGATCACCATTTTTCGTAGACTGCCGAGCGAAACTCGCAAGTCCAATTTCATTTTCCACGAGCCATCTGGAAGCTTTACGATATCGCCCGGCTGTACAAACGGAATAAATTTTGCCGCTTCGCGAACAATCCGGCTTTCCACTATCGCTTTGTTTTTTGCATAGCGTTTGTCGCCGATGATCTCGATGACTTGTTCACGAGCCGTCCCAGTCAGCGCCCGTGATTGAATTTCTCGCGTCGCTTCGACTTGCGAAGATGCTTTCGACGTTCCCTCGGTCGTTACCAATAACAGTTCGTCATCATTATTTTGCCCGTAACTTTTAGATTCGAGACAAATAATGATGAGCGAGATGGTAAGAAGCGATGAGAAGCAATTATGTTTCACTAAGAACCACCTTTATCATTAACCGCGGATTTCAATAAAGTCCGTATGACCGAAAAGTCCGTGCAAGTCCTCAAAGAACGCATTTGTGACCATGATGCCTTGCGGATCCGCAACATCCATCGTCACGGTCTTTTTCAGGCTTGAACGCTTGCCAGCCGCGGCGATTTCGCGATCACCCTCATCTTCGAGATCGAGTTCGATCTGCATTTCGATTTCAACACCGGTCTTGCCGGGGAAGCGAGATAAAAGATGATGGAGATCCGCTAATTTATCACGCATCGATGCATCGATTTTCATCGTCATCGATTTAGATTTGCTTAAGACTTCTTCTAGCGGAGCCACACGGTCGACAAGAATTTTGATCGAGTCGTTTTCTTTTTTCAAGTTACCGCCAACCAGAAGCGGTAGGTCAGATTTCAAAGCCATCTCGGCTTTTACAAACGCTTCCGGAAATATGATCAGTTCGACGTTGCCAGAGAGATCTTCGAGTTGACCAAAGGCCATACGAGATCCCTTTTTACTGATAATTTCCCGCAGCGAAGTTACCAGACCCGCGATGACGACACGTTTGTCTGACGCTTCATTAACCAGACCGGCGATCTCGCTTGTCACCCAAATCTTATAGATCTTGTCGAGTCCGGCGAGAGGATGATCACTCAAATAAAAGCCAATAACTTCTTTTTCACTTTGTAATTTCATTGCGCGGGGCCACGGGCGCGTTTCATCCAAAATGACCCGCTCCGCGGAATCCGCCGTGCCCGCGTCGCTCAACATCGAAAACAAAGAACTTTGACCAACTTCTTTGTCGCGTCTCGCGTTCTCGGCACGCTTGAAAAATCTTTCGTAACCTTCCATCAGTTGCGCCTGATGATAGCCGAACCCTTCGAAGGCTCCGCACTTGATCAGGCACTCGACGACCTTCTTGTTGATCTTCTTGATGTCGACCGTTTCGAAAAACTGCGCTAGCGTGTCGAATTTTCCGCCAGCATCTTTTCTTGCTTGTACAATCGCGCCGACGGCACCTTCACCGACACCTTTAATCGCGCCGAGCGAGAAGAACATGGTGTCACCCTTCACGCTGAATTTATACTCGGAGTGATTGATGTGCGGCGGTTCAACCTTGATTCCGTGCGCCTGCGCATTTTTCACGTAGCGTACAATGTTGTCGGTGTTCGACATCTCGGTTGAAAGCAAGGCTGCATAGAATTCGACGGGATAATAACGCTTCAACCAAGCCGTCTGGGCGCTGATCACGCAGTAGGCGGCAGCGTGCGATTTGTTGAATCCGTAATTGGCAAATTTAGCCATCAATTCGAAAAGTTCGTCAGCCTTTTTCTTGTCGAAGCCGTTTTCCGCGGCTCCATCCATGAAACGTTCTTTCTGCTGAATCATTTCGCTTGCGATTTTTTTACCCATCGCCCGTCGAAGCATATCGGCTTCACCAAGCGAGTAGCTAGCGATCCGCGATGCAATCGCCATAACCTGCTCTTGATAGATAATGATTCCATAAGTCTCACGAAGAATTGGCTCGAGTTCTGGGAAGAGATACTCAACCTCTTCTTCGCCGTGAAACTTTCTCGTATACTCGGGAATCATATCCATCGGCCCGGGCCGGTAAAGTGCGTTGATGGCAGTGATATCTTCGAAGCCTTTCGGCTTTATCGATTTCACGGCACCGGTAATACCGTCGCCTTCAAACTGGAAGACTCCAAGCAAATCGCCCTTCGCCATGAGCTCATAGATTCCAGGATCATGAATCGGAATTTCGCGAGCTGCTAGCCGACGGCCGCGGTTTTCGGCAACGAGGTTCAACGCGTTCTGAATATGTGTGAGAGTCTTTAGACCCAGGAAATCGAACTTAATCAGGCCGATTTTCTCTGCCCACTTCATGTCGTACTGAACGACACGTTCACCTTCGGCCCCGCGATAGAGCGGAGCATAAGTAACGAGCGGAGCATCACCGATCACAACGCCAGCGGCGTGGATACCGGCGTTTCGCACGAGACCTTCGATTTTTTTTGCTAAATCAATCAAGTTTGCGATTTGCGGATTCTGTTCAATTTGTTCGCGTAAGCGAGGCTCATCGTCAATCGCTTCTTGAATTGAAATTCCCAAACGCTCGGGAATCAGTTTCGTGATGACGTCAACTTCAGCAAACGTCATTCCAAGAACTCGGCCCACATCTTTGATCGCCGCACGCGTCTGTAATTTTCCGTAAGTAATGATTTGCGAAACGTTGTCAGCACCGTATCTGTCCGTCACATAACGAATAACTTCCTGTCGCCGCTCCTGACAGAAATCGATATCAAAATCGGGCATCGAGATACGTTCGGGATTTAGAAAGCGCTCGAACAGCAGTGCGTAAGGAATGGGATCAAGATCTGTGATTCTTAAACAATACGCTGCGAGCGAACCGGCGCCCGAACCTCGTCCGGGGCCCACCGGAATTCCATTATCCTTCGCCCACTTAATAAAGTCGGCAACGATGAGAAAGTACGACGTGAATCCCATCTTTTCGATGACGTCGAGTTCGTACTCCATGCGACTGACGTATTCTGGACGCTTCTCTGCAGATACCGGTGTCCCGATTTCGTCGGCTTCGCGAAATCGTTCGGCCAATCCTTCGTCGGCCATTTTGCGCATCAACACTTGCGGCGGAGTTCCATCGTCCGCAGTGAAATAAGGAAGATGATAAATCGCTTTTCCAGCGTCATCTTTGACTTTGAATTTCACGTTGCAGCGATCAGCCACTTCCAACGTTCGGTCACATGCCTCTGGCATATCTCGAAACAGTGTCCGCATTTCTGCGGGAGTCTTAAAATAAAACTGATCGCTGCCAAGCCGATGTCGGCTTTCGTCGTGCAACGTTTTGTTCGAACCGATGCAGATCAAAACTTCTTGGCCAATTTGATCCGCTTGATCGAGGTAATGAACGTTGTTAGCGGCAACCAGCGGTACGCCCGTTATTTTCGAAGCCTCTTTCAAGAAGGGAACGAGATCGGTCCACTCAGGCGTTCCCGTGCGATTCACTTCTAAATAAAGCCGGTCACCGAAGACCTCTTTCATCTCACGAATCTTTGCGAGGGCCGCGTCTGGTCCGAAGCGAGTGAAGGCGTGTCCGACTTCGCCCATAGTTCCACCCGTCAGTGCGAGCAACCCTCCGGCATACTGCTTTATGACGTCCCAATCGAGTCGTGGCTTGTAGTAGAAGCCTTCTTGATATCCGATGGTCGAAAGCCGGCAGAGGTTCTGATAACCCTCGGCGTCTTGAGCGAGCAGCACAATGCGACGATTCGGCATCTGAGTCGCTTCGCGGTCTTCCCCTTTTACAAACCTCGTTTTCGGCGCGATGTAAGCGTCGATTCCAATAATCGGTTTGAGGCCATAGTCCTTCGCAGTGAAAAAAAACTCAGCCGCGCCAAACAGGTTTCCGCTGTCCGTGAGCGCCACGGCCGGCATCTCGAGCTTTTGCGCGCGCTCGCACATTTTTTTCACGCGGATCGTCGACTCCAGCAACGAATACTGGGAATGCACGTGAAGATGTACGAAGGAATTGGCGGAAGATTTTTCGGAATCTTTCGCCGGAATTACGTCTGTCGACATGGCGATTACCCTACTGCGTTTCAAAGAAATCGCCAAAGTTCATGGGCCGGGGTTTACGAACCGCTGCGCTTTGCAGCATTTCAGAAGCCGGATTGCCCCGTAATGCGCAGTGGAAGCACTTTATGAAGGCTAAAGGGCTTACCCTCGCGATTCGGATCTATTTTCGCCCGATTTAATTCGTTCTGAGCTGATTCCAAGGCATTCGTGAGGATCCAGATAACGTCGACTCGCTCGGACGCTGGTCGCTCGGCCATCACACGCATCGGCTCGAGTATGGCCCGCGTCGAAATCAAAATAGACGAGTTGTTGATAAGGGCATTTCCCAAGCCAGTGACTGTGCGCAAGATGGACCGTTGCAGATCCGCGCTCTTTCGCAATCGGCGGTTCTCCATGACATAAGAAACAACATCGACGTTTAGTTCAACAGTCGAAAGAGGCGCAAAACTTCCTCCTCGATTTGCGTGTTCGGCAATAAGCATGAGGCGCATGCGAAATTCATTTGTCGTACCCGAAACGTTTCGTCGAACAAATGCAGCATCTAATATTTTCGTCGCGTCCCGCCATGCGAAGAGACAAGTGTTGATACGATCAACGCCGATTGAACACTGCTGTACGTACTGGGTGCCCCGCAGCGTTTGCAGTTCGACCTTAGCCTCTTCGATGGCCATATTCATGGCCATTTGATAAAGATGCAGGGTTAATTCAGCGTCGCGGGAAACTTGCATCGCAATTCCTTCGAGCGTCTTATGCCGATCGACGATTGAAATCTCGGTCTTTAGCATTTCGGCAGCGAACACAATGGTTGGTATGAATGTCAGCACTCCGAGTAACAACCCCGCTCGAGAAACCAAATTTAGGAGAACGTCTTGGATGCTCACTTGGGCAACTGTAGTTCTGCGATAGCCGCGTCAAAACTGTTTGTGTACAACGAAATCAGATCCACTTTTTCGGATGTCGGTCGCTCGGCCACCTGCAACATCGGACTAAAAATAGCCGTTGCTGAAGCCCGAGTGGAAACCGCAGCGAACTTTCCAAACGCGCGAGCAAGGGCTTCATGCAATTCATAAACGCTTTTGATGACCTGATCGTTCAGTGCCTTCAATAACCCTTGATTCAGATCAACCTGTGGCAAAGGAGCAAAGACCCCGGAAGCGTTGACACTGTCCGCGAACTGCTTCAGTCGATCTCGCAATTCGGCCTCTCGAGCTGGAAGATTGTGACGAGTAAACGCAGCCACTAAGATCTTTCTAATTTCTCTCGCGGCCTCGATACAGGTCCGCCACCGCTCGAAACCATCGTTGCATTGCTGAATGCTCGGATTTATCGTGAGAAGTTTTATTTCCAACTTCGCTTCCTGAATAGCGCTTCTTACCTCTGCCTTATAGAGAGCTAAAGCAGGTTCCGCGTCTTGCGTCGCTTGCACGGCTAGATTTTCGATTGATTTCAAACGATCAAGAATTACTTTCTCAACCGGCTTTGTTGTCTCGTCTGCAGAAAATACGGAAATCGGAATCGATATTAAAAAGGAAGTTAAGAAAATTCTCGCGTGGGCATAACGAAAACGAGTTCTCATTGCATTCTCCTGCTCGATTCGACTGGAGCAATTTAAAGAGAGCAATTTCCGAGCCTCGGCCTACCGTCACGCCCGCACGGAAAACAGGAACTCACGTGGTAAAATTCCTCGCGGCAATTTCCGCGGATGAGTTCGATTAGATCGACGAAAAAAAAACCGACCTCTCGAGAAGGTCGGTTTTATACGCGACTGTCGCCACACAGGAACAGTCTATTTCATTTTGTTTTAGAGTGGCAGATTTCCGCCTGGTGGTGCTGCCGGGATAAAGCCTACAGCCAATGGACAAAGACCTGAATCAATCGACATCTCTGCAAACGTACGAAACGCATGCGATAGAATCATACACATCCTTTATGGGTTTCTTTTGTCTCGGATGTTCCCAGTTTAATCGACCACCGAGAGAGTTTCAAATTCTACAGCCAACTCGACTCAAAAGAAGTCGTCCAAATCGAGATTAAATTTTCAGAACGCCTAATGTCGACCTGGCCGACGTCCCTTTGGCTACTCCCACTCGATGGTGCCAGGAGGTTTGGAGGTAACATCATAGACAACGCGGTTTACGCCCTTCACTTGATTCGTGATGCGGTTCGAAACGTCACGTAGGAAATCGAATTCGAAGGGATACCAATCCGCTGTCATCCCATCAGTCGACGTGACAGCTCTTAGAGCTAGAACCCGATCGTACGTTCGTGCGTCTCCTTGCACGCCCACTGTTCGAACTGGAAGCAAGACGCAGAACGCTTGCCAAATTTTATTATACAAACCTTTTTCTTTGAGAGCCGAAATGAAGATGTAGTCGGCTTCCTTGATGATATCGAGTTTCTCTCTCGAAACATCGCCCATGCACCGAATGGCGAGGCCCGGTCCCGGAAACGGATGACGTCCTAGAATTTCGGACGGCAAATCTAACTCGCGCCCAATTTCGCGAACTTCATCCTTAAAAAGTTCGCGCAACGGTTCGACCAGTTTCATGTTCATTTTCGCAGGTAATCCGCCGACGTTGTGATGAGATTTTATCGTCACGGATGCACCACGCGGAGATACACTCTCGATGACGTCTGGGTAGAGCGTACCTTGCGCTAACCAATCGTATTTCTGTCCCGTTTTCCGAGCGGCCTCAACAAAGACATCGATGAACACCCGCCCGATTGCTTTTCTTTTTGCTTCGGGCTCCTCGAGACCCGCAAGAGCATCTAGAAAAATCTCTTCTGCGTCGACACCTGTCACATTCAAACCAATCGCACGATACTGACGAAGGACTTCGTCATATTCGTTTTTTCGCAAAAGGCCGTTATTAACGAAGACACAGAAAACGCGATCGGGTTCGAGCGCTTTGGTTAGCAATGCTGCGACGACAGACGAATCGACGCCGCCCGAGAGACCGCACAAAACTTTGTCCGTTGGACCGACGCGGTCGCGAATACCTTGAATGAGGTGTTCTGCGATAGTGGCTGATTTCCAGTCGGGTTTCGCGCCACAAAGAGTCGAGGTATACTCGCGTAGAATTTCGATTCCTTGATTCGTATGTGCGACTTCAGGATGAAATTGAACGGCCCATACGCGATCGCCTTTCATCGCAGCCGCGTGATCCGAATCACTTTTGCCGACGATTCTGAATCCGGGTGGTGGAACTCGA
>JAYSST010000508.1:0-8005 GCA_043720435.1 Bdellovibrionales bacterium | reverse complement strand
TGACTTTTGAAAGCGAGCAAATTCGCGGGCTAAGATTCGATGCCGTCTTCATCTCGCACTTTCATGATGATCATTGTTCGTTCGACAGTTTGGACTTACTTAGCCGTTCGACTCCGCTCTACATATATTGCGTCCATGCAGAGTTATTCACGATGTTGAGGGAGCTGGGTTTTGAACATGTTTGCGAGTTGCATATCGACGCACCGATCGTGATCGGTTCATTTGAGATCACTCCGCGCCGCGCGCTCGATTCAGATGTGGATTCTATTTTTCAAATCAATGCTTCGGGGATGAACATTTTGAACGTCGTTGATTCGTGGATTGAATCTGCGACGCTTGATCAGCTTGCGAAGTTTTCGCCATGGGACATCGTGCTCTGGCCGTTTCAGACAATGCGCGAGATCGAGGTCCTTTCGCCTTCTCGTGCACAATCGGCGCCGAGCCACCTTCCTTCGGAATGGCTCGAGCAACTACGCGTTTTGAATCCGCGTTTCGTGGTACCAAGTTCGTGTCAGTTTATTCACGAAAGCTGGTCTTGGTACAATCGAGCTTTGTTTCCCATTTCGTATCGCCAATTCGAAAAAGAAGTTGTTGAGGCTCTTCCTGGTACTGAAGTCGTGCGATTGAATCCCTCATCATCGATTGTATTGGATCAAAACCGCCTCGTGCGAGGACCGTCATTGAAATGGATTGTTCCCGTGGGTTCGCAAGACGTCGATTATAGCTATGACGAGCGCCTGCAGCCGCCGCCGACCGCAGAAGTCGCGAGGAATTTTTCGAAGCCGTCGCAGCTGGAAACTCAAAGAGTGCATGATTATTGTCGAGACGGACTCTTAACAAAATATCGATCTCTAACCTCAACCATCGACTATTTCGATAGTCCAAGGTTGTGGCGCCTAAGCGTCTTTGATTGGGAGGGGGCGGCGACCGACTATATTTATCAGTTGCATCGAAATTCGATCGAACTCATCGAAAGCCAGAAAGCCGTAAACACAAGTGACCTATCTTGGACAACTGAAGTTCCTGCAGCGAAATTTTTCGCCGCACTCGACCTCGGTGAATCATTAACGTCGATGTACGTCAGAATTAACGATGTGGTTTTTTCGAAAGAGACCGAGCGAGAACTGTCTTCGGTCGACGTCATCGACGATCCACTTGTGCGCTGTCTTTTCAACAACGAGTTTGGTGCCTACCAAGCCGCTCAATTAAAGCGGCTGAAAAGCGTCAAGAGTTCGCGGCCTTAGGCAAAGCGCTTCGTCATGTGGAAGCCTTCCACCTTGAAGCCACCTGCGAAATAGAATCGGTGGGCACCTTCGGCCGTCACGTAAGAGTCGAGTCCGATCATTTCGCACTCTTCTTTTTTAGCGTGCGCTTCGGCCCAGGCGAGCAGTTTGTTTCCGATGCCTTGACCTCTATAATTTTCGTCAACCACGAAATTGTCTACTTCGAGATAGCGGCCACACCACAATTTTGTGCCAATCCACACACCAGTCAGGCCGACGAGCTTGTCTTGGTCAAAATATCCAATTTGAAAATAGCTGCCTTGATCGACGATGGCCCTGAGTAAAGTCTTATAACGAGCCATCGTCATTTTTGGATTCAGCTGGAGTATCAGAGGAAAACTCTGAAGCATCGTTTCGAAGTCGTTTATGACTTTAATCATGTGGAACGGTAGCACAGCGACTCGTCAGACGTCCATGAAACCACGATCGCGCAAGCATTCGAGAACCGTTTTAGAATATCCAACATGGCTCTCGCGCGTATACTTTAGCTTGGTGTACACTTGAGCAAGGTTCTGAACGCCGGATTCTTCGATGCGGGCCCGCAGCTCGCAAGATTCGTTGTACCTCTTCCATCCAGCTTTTTCACGATCGTGATAGGCGGCGAGAATCTCATCGTCCGTTTCGCTACGATAAACATTACGGTGAACAATCGCGTCGAGAGGAAGCCGATCGCGGTCCACAGGCGTTTCATCGGGATAGCCCAGTGAAAAGCCGACCACCGGTACAACGTGGTCCGGGCATTTCAAAATTTCCGCGATCTGATCGCAGCTCGCAAGCGTTGTTCCCATAAAACAAATTCCGAGTCCTTCAGCTTCTGCCGCGATCGCTGCGGTCTGCGCAGCTAGGGTTGCATCAATCGCCGCAATCATAAAGCTCATGAAGTTACCGAAGTTGTCTGGTGCCGCCCGAAGACTCAACCATCGACGCATCCGATGGAAGTCAGCGCAGAATGTGACGAGGACCGGAGCCTCGGTCACCATCGATTGATCAAAGTGCGCCGGCAGCAAACTCTGCCGAATTTTTTCGTCCGTTGTTACGATCACCGAGTAGGACTGCATGTTTCCCGATGACGACGTCCGCAAAGCGGCAGACAGGACTCGGTTCAAGACTTCGTCGGGTACAGGTTCCTTTTTGTACTTCCGAATCGATCTGTGCTGATGAATCTGTTCGTGAATGGCATTCATTTGGCGCCGCAGTCACAGTCAGCGGTGTCTTTCGTCATGACGAAGGTGCCGAACACTTTCGTCTTTTCAACATTCGCAAAGGCAGTACCAACTATTGAGCAGGCGGTGCCGCTCTCTGACCTTCCGCTGAAGAAGACCGAAAATTTCTTTCCGTGCTCGGTGACACGAATTTCGAATGACATATTTACGGCGTTGAAGGTTCTAAAATCTAATCCGCTGGCAAATTTTCCGTTGATCAAGGGAGAATACAAATTTGCTTCAGGCGATGAAAACTCGCCAGCGATTACTTCAGCTAAATTTGCCATTCCTGGATGGCGTGTGATGTAAGAGATCGTCACCCGGTCCTGAAAAGTGCGTGACCCGATTGTAAGTGCCATCGAGTACTTTCCTGGAAACGCCGAAAAACTGCCGCCCCCAGGTTGGCAAGCCGTACTTATTCCTTGAGGGCTGCAGGACGGGTAGACGTCGTCGACCGTTGCGGCCCCTGCTGTTGATGAGGCGTTGAGGCAAGCCGCAATGGCAGATGCAACCGAAATATGTAATATCGAAGTCGTAGTGCGTTTCATGAATAGATCCTTATTTAGAAATTTGGGTACTCCCTTCTTCTGCCCGTTTCGTTTGTTGAATAAAAGCGACTATAGGTCTATGTTCTGTCGCTTATGGAAACAGATCGTTTACGATACTTTTGCGCGATAGTGGACGCCGGCAGCATGACGAAGGCCTCAGAACTGCTGGGTGTTTCTCATAGCGGCTTGTCTAAGGCGGTTGCCGTTCTTCAAGACGAACTCGGAATTAAGGTCTTTCGTCCGCGGGGTCGCGGGCTCGAACTGACCGAAGAGGGGCGAGAGGTCTATAATCGAAGTCGTGAAGTTCTTCGCCTGATTGATCATCTAGGTTCGAAGGTTCCTGTTGCTCCAAAGAGTTTGCGAATCGGACTTCCCGAAGTACTCGCTTTGACGATCGCAGGATCGGTAGTTTCTAAATTCGGTGCCGGTTTCACAATCGACGAAATGGACTCGGGCGAGATTGAAGCGAAGATTCTCGATGGTAAATTGGATTTTGGACTTACGTTCGTTCCGTTTCCACACAAAGATCTCGATCATCTCAAATTGGCGAGAATCGAGTTTGCTTCGTACGGTGTTCGTGGCGCGTTCGACAAAACGCACGTCGACGAAATTCCATACGTCATTCCGTCGGCTGAAATGAAAGAAAATCCGCTCAGCATTAAGATTCGCGACGGTTGGGATTCAAAATGCACTCGACAAACTCCATATCGGGCGAACAGCCTTGCGATCGCACTGCAAATGGTGCGGTCGGGCCGTTGTGCGGTTTTTGCGCCGAGTTTCGTGATCAAAGAGTTCAATCGACATTCAAGCGAGGTCAGTCGTCTCGTTGCGGTTGATGAAAAGAGAAAGACCGCAGAACGTGCGATCTTTCTTGTGAAGCGCTCGAGTGAAGACGAATCGCCCGAAATGAAGTGGATCGCCAAAACGATCCGCAACCTGGGTTAAGATCGACCAAGTCGATCCGATTAGCCCATCTGAATATACTCTTCGAGTCGATCGAACGATCCGCCCCAGCCTTGTGACATCCCAGCTTTCGCCTCATGGAACATCTTGCGTTCGGCGTCCGTCGCGTCGCCATAAACTTCCCATTTAAGAGTGACGCGTGTTTTATCCGCGCCATCTTCGGTCAATGTGACCGTCGTCAGCATTGTTTCTGGCCACGTCGGTGCAAAGGGGTGTCGACTGATCTTTTCAAACTCATCACAAAAAACCTGCGTATAGACAATGCGATTCGGTTTTGTGATTTCTTTGTACGCTGCTTTTCCAAACATCTTCACGCCGTTCGCATCGTGCATGACATAAAAAGTCGAGCCGCCGGGTCTGATGTCAGCCCTGATAAATTCCATCGTCGAGCCTGTAGGTCCCATCCATTGGTTGAAATGCTTTGGATTGGTCCACATGTCGAAGAGCATATCGATCGAGGCATCGAAGGTACGGTTGGTGATAAAAACGTCCTGCTTCGTTGTCGCATCCGCCAGATATTCTGCGAGGCGATCCCACGTACCATCTCCACCGGCTTTTTTAATGAACTTCTTGGCTTCGGCTGCTGCTTCCGCAGACGCAAGGGCCATTGTCATTTCCATCTTGGTTTTTCCAGCGACTTCGGTGAAATCCACTGTGACTCGGAACATAGGTGGTCGGTCGTCGTTTCCGCCGTGGTCATACACCATGCGCGAATACTTTTCGACTTCCAGATACTTAGTTTTATTTGGCCAGTCCACACCATCGGGGCCGTGCATGACGTATGTCCACGTTCCGCCAGTTTTCACATCCTTTTGTGACGTGGTCAGAGTGAAGCCGCGTGGTCCCCACCACTGTCCTACTTGTTTAGGATCCACCCAGGCATCCCATACCATTTTCACTGGGGCATCGAAGATGCGATTGATGTAGATTTCGTTTGGCTTATTTTGCTTTGCCATTTTTCTTTCCCTTCGATGCCTTTGACGGCGCGGTTCGTTTTGCTTTTTCTTTTGCGGTCATTGTTCGGAGATAGGCATCGAGTCGGTCGAAACTCTCTTCCCAAAACTTTTTGTACTCGTCGATCCAGTTCGCGGCATTTTTTAAGCCATCGGCCTCGAGGCGACATGGACGCCATTGCGCCTCACGGCCGCGGGATATAAGACCGGCCGCCTCAAGCACCTTCAGATGTTTCGTAATCGCGGGTGCTGACATATCAAACGGTTTTGCTAATTCCTTCACCGTCGTTTCACCCTGCGAGAGTTTTGCGAGGATCGCGCGGCGGGTTGCGTCCGAAAGGGCCGTAAAGGTGAGGCTTAATCTGTCTTGCGCTGAGTTCATACTTTACCTATCGGTTAATTAACCAACAGGTTAAGTATAATGCGTTTCGAGATAAAGTCAAGGATGCCAGAAGGCGCAGGTTAGAGTACCCGGTTCCTTTTGCAGAAACGTTGCGGCAAAATGACGCTCCATTTCTGCAAAAGGAACCGGGTACCTTTAGATGTATTTGCAGGTGAGGTTCGTAATGTTTCCACCGCCGTCGACGTAAACACCTTGAAAGCCGATGTTTTGCTTGGAGCTCTCGGGAGCCCACTTCACGTCTCGCAGAGAGATGTACGCCCCTTTGCTGAATGAACCAACAGCGACATAATAGCCAATTCCGACATCAACTCGCGTTTGAATGGCACTCGTAACTAACGTCGACGTCGTGTGCAAATTCAATCGTGGACCGCCGATGTGCACCTCGACGTTGCCATAAACATCGGACGCGAGTTTGACGCCGAACAACGGTTTCAGCGTGAATTCACACAAGACGTTAACCTCCGGCATCGGACCCGCCTTGGCGTTAGGGGCGGCTGCTAACGTACCGATGGATGCGACAAGCGATAGGACTAAAACGGGTAGCGACTTCATTGTTCTTCTCCTTAGAAGATGTGTTTGAGCCGCAATAATTACGGAAGAGCTCGAAATATGTAAAACCGATAGATTTAATCGATCCATCGAAATAGCTAATGCTTGTGTCACTCTCGTCGAACCAGTTGGAAGCCTTTTACGCTGTCGCGCAGACTGCTAGTTTCACGCGTGCGGCGGAAAAACTTAATGTCACGCAATCTGCGTTGTCACAACGGATCCTCAATTTAGAGGACGAGCTCGGTACGACGTTGTTCATTCGCGATCGGGCGGGACTTCGCCTAACCGAAGTCGCAGAAAACCTTCTTCGGTTCTGCCGCACGAAAAATGACCTTGAGTCGGACTTTCTTTCTGGTTTGAAATTGAAGGACCAGATTTCGGGAATTATTCGTATCGCCGGTTTTTCGTCGGTCATGCGTTCGGTCGCGTTGCCGGCGCTAGCTCCGCTATTGAAGAAGTACAGTCATATTCAAATTCAGATGCTTACAAGAGAGATTCACGAGCTGCTCCCGTTGTTGAAGAGTGGTGAAGTCGACTTCATCATTACTGACAGCAATGACAGTCGGGAAGAACTCGAAACTGCTTTTCTCGGTACTGAGGTGAATGTATTGGTCGAATCAAAGGATTACGACGGGCCCGAGATATACCTCGATCATGACGAACGCGACCAGGCGACGACCGGATACTTAAAAGCGGCGAAAGCTAAAATGCAGATTCAACGGCGTTATTTGGACGATGTCTACGGCTTGATTGATGGAGCCAAGCTTGGACTCGGTCGTGCGGTACTGCCGCGGCATCTCATCAAACATGACAAAGATTTGCGAATCGTGAATCCAAAACAGACGATCGACACCCGAGTCTATCTTCATCACTTCAAGCAGCCCTACTATTCGAAGCTTCATCAACTCGTTCAAAGTGAGTTGGTAAAGCATTCGCCGCAGATGTTCAAATAACGGCGGCCTAAAGTCGAAAGCCGTAGAAGAGCTTCAGTAAGAAGAGAGTGGATGTAACTTTGAATTCACCGGTGTTAAATATTGTTCCGTCGCCCGTTAACGAGATGCCACTGAAGTGATCATCACCGTTCCATCCGAGTGAAATTAAAAAGTCGGCTTTGTTTGCTCCAGAAATCTGGTCTCGATCCAGCCCAGTTCCTAGCAGTTTCATTTTTTGAATTCCAAATCCTGCTTGAATTGCGCCGGACAAGAAATATTTTTTGCTTAGAACCAGGGTGTGTCCGTAGCCGCCCTTTAGATTCACGGCGAAAAATCGCCCCTCCGTGAGGTTTTGGTCTCCCCCATAAGCGGACCGCGCGGTCGCTGGGATAATTTCGACGTCGTCCCTAAAAACTGTCTCGGTGACCGCGGCTCCCAGAAGCCAAGATCCGCCCGAATCTTCTTGTCTGGCGGTCTGGTCGTAAGCAGCGACGAGAGAAAAGTCTTTAGGACTAAAAACCCAAGTGAAATTTGCGCCAGCGGTTCGCGAAGACAAGTTTGGTGATCGCACATACGGCAAAGCCGAGGTCCATCCGGGACTGACATCTTGCGACTTCTCGATGTAAAAACCGGTGTACTGCGAATAGTTGAGCGCGATGACGAACTGACTGAATGCGAAATTGAAGCGCCAATCTTGGTAATCGGTTTTACCTTTCTGAGCTATTTCTTGTTCGGTTTGGGTAGTGCGAAAGCCCCAGCTGAAACCAACGAGATCCTGAATACTTGCGCCGACGCTGAAGAGGCTAGCGACGTTTGGTTGAAATTTTACCTCTCGTCCGACGCCCTGAAAAAGCAAGTCATAGCCGGGAACATCGAAACCTGTTTTCAAGTGAACCGTTTTGTCCGAAAACTCGTGAACGTTTCCCCAAGCGCAAACAGACGAGAGAAGCAGCTTCAATACGATTAGCATTCCCGATTCTATCGTCTCGTCGTGAGGTTGAGTACTGTGCTCCGGCCTAAAGCCCAGGTTCGTACCCGACTTTTGACAGGGCGGTGGGGCGGTCGAAGACTAATCATATGGAAGCTGCTTTTCATGAGCCGAATCGTGACTACGTCATCGATTCGAAGAAGATCGAAACGTTCGCGCAAAAGCATTCGGCAGTGGACATCGC
>JAYSST010000507.1:0-3117 GCA_043720435.1 Bdellovibrionales bacterium | reverse complement strand
AAGACGGTGGCGCACCGCCGCAGCTTAGTCTCGTTCGAGACATCGTTAAATCGCCAGTGGTTAAGTTTTATCAGCAAAACTACTACCGGATTCTAATAGTTTACGTCGTGACGTTAGCTGCGAGCGGTGGCTGGCCCGCGGTCGTCTTTGGGTATTGCTGGCCGGTACTGTTTTGCGTTTGTGCTACGTCGCTTGTGAACTCGGTGTGCCACAATGGTGCTGTACCAAGGGACTGCTGGTGGGTCGCAGCTTTGACGTTTGGTGAGGGCATTCACGAACGTCATCACCTTCAGCCCAAGCAGATCAACCTCTCGCACGATTACTATTTTGATGTATCAGGCTGGATTATGGATAAGCTTTGGGTGGTGAACCAAGAGGGAACATATGAACAAGAGCGCATCAAAGCTGTTGGTGAATGACGAACATAGTCAGCTTGGTTATTTCGAAGTCGAGCCAGAAAAGAGCGAATTCTACACGATAGGCGTCGATGTCACGCATCGCTGCAATATGGAATGCGCAAATTGCTATAGCCCCATACGCAATCTTCCGGACATTCCAAAAGAAGACCTCATCAAGTTTTTCTCTCGTCTCGGAAAAAAGACGGAAATTAGACTTACCGGTGGTGAGCCCACGCTGCGCAACGACCTTCCCGAACTGATTCGCGCAATCAACGATCATGGTCACCGAGCAGCAATCATGACGAACGGACTCAAACTCGCTGATCGATCATACGCTCAATCATTGTTTGATGCCGGTCTTAAATTCGTTGCGATTTCGGTTAACGGTGCTGACGATGACGAAGTCTACAAAAAGACTGACGGAGTCGCTTGCGCTCAAAAGAAAATGCAGGCACTAAAAAACTGCGCCGAAATTGGATTCTTCATCAATCTCAATTGTATCCTGATCAAAGGCGTTAATGAGCACGTTCCCGCTCGACTACACGAGAATCTGAAAGATTTGAATGTAAACGGCGTCATCAGATTTCGGAACATTGGTCGTCTCGGTCGCTACATGAGCCAGGACAACTTCACCTTCGATGAAATGATCGGCCTCATAACAAACGCGTTTGGCGTCGACAAGGCGCTGGCAGAAGAATCAAGAACCGTGAACGGCTACGAAGAAGAGCACAACGTGTTGTTTCCGGTCGACCCTAGAAAAAAGCGCAGCACGACGTGGATCAAGATCACCGACTGGCGTCCCACGGAAGATTCGATTCCTGATCCAAAAAGCACCAGACGTGGTCGGATGACTAAAACGTTTACGGTTGCTCCATTCTTTGAGCACGCGAAACTGAACGGTTACTGATTAGATGTCTCACAGATTGGGAGATGAATCGTCATACGAAGTTATAAAGTTCGACTTTGACGTCGCGAAGCTGCAGTGCCATCTGCATGAAACATTACTGAAAATTCCTCCCACCATGCAGACACCCGCGTTCGGCGGATGGAGCGTTCTTTCTAGCAACGGAAAAATTGAAGACGGGTGGGGGCAGGGACATCTCGCCTTGATTCCAGACATAAATGGGGTGACCAAGTATAATCCCGACGAGCGGAAACGGCATGGGCTGACGGATTTTATCTCCGACTACAACGTTGAGACGCCGATTTGTACCGGATACCTCGCTGAAGTCATGGCGGCGATTCGTGAAAGAAAAATGAATCCGCGTCGAGCCCGGGTCAGTATGATACTTCCCGGATTCAGCACAGACCTTCACGTTGATGGACGCGCTGATTTCTATAGTGTGCGACTGCACATACCAATTTTGACTAATCCCGAATGTAAATTTGAATATGAAGAATCAAGTTTCCATATGCCTGCAAACGGTGATGGCTATCTAGTCAAAGTAAACCGTCGCCATCGTGCTTTCAATTTTGGCCTCGATCGCCGGTACCATTTAATAATGGACGTTTATGATTTCACCGGTGCAACCCTCAGCCATCGCTTTGATGCATCGAAGGAAAAGCTCTCGGGATGGCGTCCGGCCACGACTTAGCTAGGGAGTAATTGTTTTTACGAACCGATTTACTTTGCCGTCCACTTGCACGACCACGGCACTCTTTGTCGCGTTTCTTTTTGCATCGATGCTAATGACTCCAGTGACACCTACGAAATCTTTTGTCTTCGCGAGTTCATCACGCAAAGCGACCGACGTGATTTGAGGAACACGCTCCATCGCCTGGATCAAAATTCGCGCGGCATCGTAACCGAGCGCTGCGAGACCATCAGGCGTTCGGCCACTATAAACTTCTCGATAACGTTTAATAAATTCCACGACGACTGGTTCGGTACTCTCGGTCGTGTAGTGATTCGAAAAATAGCTGCCCTTGATAGCGTCCTGCCCGAGCTCCGAAAGCTTTTCCGAGTCCCAACCATCGCCGCCGAGCAACGGAACAGAAAGTCCAAGCTGGCGTGCCTGACGAGCGATCAAACCCACTTCGGTGTAATAACCTGGAATAAAAATGGCGTCAGGTTTTTTGCCTTTCAGCTGAGTCAGCTGAGCTTTGAAATCGGTTTCGCCGGCTTGATAAGATTCGTCCGCAACGATTTCTCCACCGAGCTTTTTAAATTCTGTCGTGAAAACATCGGCGAGACCTGTCGAATAATCTGATTTAACGTCGCGCAAGATAGCGACCCGGCTTTTTTTGATTTCGTTTCGAGCGAACTTCGCCATGACGAGGCCCTGAAACGGATCGATGAAGCAAACGCGAAAAATGTAATCGCCGACCTCTGTGACTTTTGGATTCGTGGACGAAGGCGTGATCATCGGAACTTTGTATTGTTGAGCGACTGGTGCGGCTGCGAGTGTTCGGCTGCTCGCCACTTCGCCAAGGACCGCGACGACGCGGTCTTGAGTAATCAGGCGCTGCACGGCTGCGCGCGCTTCTTCGGGTTTACCTTGGTTGTCGAGAGTAATAAGTTTGAGCTGTTTGCCTTTTACTCCGCCGGCTTTGTTCTGTTCTGTGAAGGCAAGCTTGATGCCTTCGGAAGTACTTTGACCGAAAGTTGCTTCGCCGCCAGTGAAGGATCCAAATTCTCCAACGAGAATTTCGTTTCCACTGTCAGCGCTCTTCTTTGTGCAGCCGAAAGAGAGAGCTGCCACTAAAAAAGGCAAAGAGA
>JAYSST010000506.1:0-1282 GCA_043720435.1 Bdellovibrionales bacterium | reverse complement strand
GTCAGTGGGTCGTTGCCGAAGCGACGATGCCAGTTCGTTTCGTGTCGCTACAAGCCTTCATCAACCGCGGTCTCAACAAGAATTATCGCATCTACCGTGCTCGCGATTTCAGACCGGCGCAGATTCCGATACTACGTGCGGCGATCGATGCTGAAATCGGTAAGCCGTATGACATTTATTTTGAGTGGAGCAATGATGCGATTTACTGCTCGGAACTTGTTTACAAGGTATTCTTGAGCGCTGCCGGAATCGAACTCGGCACCGTGCAGAAATTTTCCGATCTTCGACTCGATGGACCTTATGTGCAGCTGATGATCGAACAACGACTGAAGAATACAGGTCGGCAATTGAATCTCAATGAACCCATCGTGACTCCGATCAGCCAAATGCGGGACTCAGAACTCGATCTCATCGTCCGCAAGGGACCATAGTAATCCGGACGGCGTTAACAGCCAGGCTGTGGAACTTTCAAACCTCAACGCTGCTTTCATCTCGATCTTCAAGATTGACGCTCGCCAAATTGCAAACGTTTCTGGCGAACTCATTATTCGCAACTCTGTGATCGATTCGATTAATAATTTTAAAGGTGGCCTTACCCTGATAAATTCGAGATGCGCAAGAGAACGTGAACATGGATACAGTTATCCTCGTTAAAAAGTAGTGGGGACATTCAGTCACCGCTTTCAATAATCGCCGATCATCATTCGTCGCCCGCGCTCCGTGGGCGCGCGTCATTTTAGCGATTTCTCCTATGAAAATCCACCGGTGTCGTTTGCGGACCGAACTCGACGGTACGCCCGTTGCTCATGCCATTCCCCGTCACCACCTCACTCACGAGGGCTCGGTGCTACCAGGGGGAACAAGTCATGAGATCACAAAACATTTTTTCACGAGCTATCTGTATGCTTTCGATCGCAATTGCAGGTGTGGCGGTAAGTGCGTCTTCTGCAAATGCGCAATCTGGAATTTCTTTGGGAGTTCCAGGCTACGGTGGCACAGGTTGCCCGTCGAATTCGGCGAGCATTTCGCTTTCGCCAGATTCATCGGCACTCTCGATTCTGTTTGATCAATATGTGGTTGAAGCCGGAAACGGTCGCACGATGGATCGTAAGTCGTGCAACATCGCGATTCCAGTTCACGTACCGCAGGGATATTCGATCTCGGTTTTCCAAGTCGATTATCGCGGCTTCAACTCGCTACCAAGCGGAGCTCGATCGACATTCAACGTCGAGTATTTCTTCGCCGGTTCTCGCGGAGTTCGCCAGTCGAAGAGTTTCTACGG
>JAYSST010000505.1:0-8029 GCA_043720435.1 Bdellovibrionales bacterium | reverse complement strand
CGGCATCGCGACACCGTACGTGCTCTCCGCTGTTTTTGAAGCGCAGCCTCCGGTTGAAATCACGATCGATGCTGCGGCCAGTGCAAGTCTAAAAAAGTGCGTCACGCTCAAGCTCCCTTTGGTCGCACGACGACCAGATTGCTTCGTTCGGGCGAAAGGTACTTGCGTGCAACTTTTTGAATTTGAGCCGGAGTAATCTTCATATATTTGTCTACGTCCGTGAAAACTCGAGTGTAGTCGCCGAACAAAATTTCGTTGGTCGCAAGAGCCTCGGCTTTGCCATGAAGTGTCTTTAGACTTTCAACCTGAGAAACCACAATTTGATTGCGCGCCCGCTCGAGTTCCGCTGCTGACACTGGCAAATGACGTGGGCGCCACATTTCGCCGTAAATCGACCGCTGCGTAGATAAGAACTGTTTTTGGGCGCGGGCATCTGTCGTTTCCGGTTTCATCGTCACGAATATTTGAAAAAGTCCGCCGTCTTGAAGTGTGTTGTTCGATGTGCTCGCAGATGTTGCACGCTGTTCTTTATAAACGATGCGTTTGTAGAGACGGCTCGAGGGACCATTGCCCATAATAACTGACAACAAATCGAGCGCGTAACTATCTTCGGTTCCCGAAGCCGGCACAGTATAATTGATCGCGAACGTCCATCCCTTTACATCTCGTTTGATAAAATTCGACCTCGGTGTACTTTGATGCGGTTCGGGAGCATGCACCGTGCGGGTCACAGGTTGCCGAGGAATGGCGGCGTAATACTTCCGAATCATCTTCTTCGTTTCCGCAAGATCGAAATCACCGGCGATAACGATCACTGCGTTCGATGGGCTATAGAACAGGCGATGAAAATCCTGCGCAATCTCGGGACTGACGTTGCCAAGATCTTCCATTGTACCGATCACAGCGTTTTTGTAGGGATGCATTCGAAATGCTGTGCCGTAAATCGCCTGCCATAAAAGGCCCATGGGATTGTCATCGATGCGAAAACGCTTTTCTTCTTTGACCACTTCGCGTTCCGAATCGAGAGCGGCCTTATCAATTTTCAGCGTCGCCATGCGATCGCTTTCGATATCCATTAGCAGTTCGAGTTTCGACGACGGCGCATCAATGTGATAGCCAGTATAGTCTTGAGTCGTGAAAGCGTTGTTGGTCGCACCGTTGCTTTGCAGAATAAGATCGAATTGATCGCCCGAGTATTTTTTCGATCCTTTGAACATCATGTGCTCAAACAAATGCGCAATGCCGGTCAAACCTTGCTTCTCGTCCTTTGAGCCCACCTTGAACCACGTGTGATAACTAACGAGCGGAATCGTTCGGTCCGAGTGGTACAAAACAGTAAGACCATTTGGCAGAATCTCTTTTTCGACATCGAACTTGATGCCAAGTGTACCGGTTTCGGATTCAGGCGCCGCCTGAACGGTCGAACCGGTAATAATGAGAACTATGAGGGAAAGTAGAAACGCGATCGAGCGGTCTGATTTAGCCATTCTCGATATTGTGAGGCTTAAAACTAAACGAGGTCAAATGGTAGGGTGTGTCCAGTTTACTGAACGAGGAAATCTCCGAAGTAAACATCCTTCACGACACCTTCTTTTAAGGATTTGTTCAGGGTGACCGCAATTTGGTCCTTTAAAAACAGCTTTCCTTGGATAGTTTCGATGTCATCGTACGTTTTTGCGTTAAGAATTCGAACGATCGAGTCACGCGCAGCCGGGCTGTTGCGGACGACTTCTTCGAAACCATCTTTATCAAGCATTTCGAGCGTCAGCGAAACGCGTATCAGGCGGCGTGGTTGCCCATCGAGATTCACGGTAAATGTCGGCATTGTGTACAGTACCGAATCGCGAACGCCTTCGGTCTCACGCTCGGACTTCAACTGATCGATGGCCGCTGGCTCACGGACTGAGGGCCGTACCCAGCCCAACGTCGCCTCATACGTAGCAAAACTACCGACGCCAAGCACGGTGATGTTCAGCGCGATAAAGAGCGGCATGGCGAATTTCGCCGCGTTGAATTTCTTAGGTTCGCCCTCTGTTGCAGCAGCCACTTTATCAGCCATGATAATTCATCGGACCAAAGGCGCACCGCCTCAAGTCCAGGTCTGATCCTGGGTTGCCGCAATTGCTCCGAAATGAGACGATTTTCAACACGGGTATCACCAAATGAAACGTTTCGAGATCTTTGGATCTAATATTTTTCTTAGTCTTTTTTTAGTCGCATGTTCGGTGGGCGGAGCCACGCGTGCCGAAGGTGCAGAATCCGCGACCGAGGAGGCGACTGACTCGATCATAGGTACACCGTCAGGACTTCCGGCACACCTCGTTTCTGTTCCCACCAACGGCGATTACTATATGCCGTACATTTTCGTCGTCGACAAATCCGCGAGATCTCTTGAAATCTGGAAAAGTGAAATCGGACCAGACACAAAACGACGCTTCGTTCGTTTCAATGCGTACCCTGCCGACTTGGGTCGCAGCACTGGAGCAAAAGTCACTGAAGGCGATCACAAAACACCAGAAGGAATTTATTTTCTGCAAACGCGCCTCGAGGGCTCGACACTTGATTTCAAACAATATGGCAGCCGTGCTTACACGACGGACTACCCCAACCACTTCGACGTACTCGACGGAAAAAGTGGAAGCGGAATTTGGCTTCATGCGGTTCCAGACAACGTCGCTCTGACTCGAGGTAGCCGCGGTTGTGTTGTCGTGCGAAACGAAATTGTAAAGACGCTTGATCCGTACATTCGATTGGGTCGAACTCCGATTGTCATATCGGAAAAAATCCAGACTAGATCCATCACCGAAATGGAGGCGTCGCAGGCAAAGCTAGAAAAGTGGCTCGAGTCGTGGCGCAACACATGGGAGACAAAATCGCTCGATGCTTATATGCAATTTTATGATGACGCGTTCAAAGCAATGAAGATGAACAAAGCGCAGTGGCGCGAGTACAAAGCTCGCCTCGGCAAACAGTACACGATGATCTCGGTGAAAGTTTCTCAGCCGCTAGCTCTTGAACAACGTGGTCGCGCGGTTGTCAGATTCGTACAAAGTTATTCTTCGAACCAAATATCCGATCTCGGCGAGAAAACGCTTCACCTCGTGAATCGAAACGGAGAATGGAAAATCATTTCTGAAACATGGAGGCCGGACGAGTCTCCCTCCGCCCGCGCTGCCGTGAGTCCCGCTGCGTCCAAGTCGGAAACAAAAACCACTTCCGCCGGCCTCTAAACTTAATAACGAGTCCCGGTTTCAATCTCAGGTGATGAAGTAATTTTCGGAACTTTTCGTTCGAAATGGATCGATAGAGTTTCAAGATACGTCGTGCGTGCGTATTCCTTAAAGCCAAGCTTCTCCGCGACTCGAAGCGAAGTAACGTTCGCCGGATCGATCATGCTGACCGTGCGGTCGAGCTGCGGTCCATCCTTTGCGATCTTCGCGAATTGCGAGTCGCCCCAGCTGATTGCGGCAAGCAGACCTTCCGTCGCGTAGCCACGTCCGTGACAGTGGCTCGAAATCACCCAGCCAAGTTCTGGCAAACCTTCGATCGACGGAGTTACATCGCGCTTGAAATCTGCGAAGCCAAGCTCACCGATATAATTCCCAGACGACTTTTCTTCGACGGCCCAATAACCAAAACCCATCAACTCCCAATGACCAAGATAGGTCATCATGCGCGACCAGCTTTGCTGGCGAGTCGAAGGTTTCCCTATCGTATACCGAACAGTTACAGGATCGGCCCAAAGCGCAGCAAAAAGCTCAAAATCACTTTTCAAGTGACCCCGAAGCTTCAGTCGCGCGGTCTCAAGCACAGGAATATTCATCGGCTTTGTTTACCCGAAACGAAGAACCGAAATAACTCTAATTTTATGGAATCGGATTTCTCGTGAGCGCCTCGCGCGGCGCCGCGGGACGCACCGAAAAAGCGCCCAAGAAAAGAAAAGCGCTCTAGGAGCGAAATGTCGCCGAAGGAGCGTCACTAGTTCGGATCCGAACCTGCACGCGGCGGTCAGCAGGTGGGGTAGTTCGGATTCGAACCAGCACGTCGACGCGGTCAGCAGGTGATGTAGTTCGGATTCGAACCACCACGAAGACGCGGCCAGCAGGTGATGTAGTTCGGATTCGAACTAGCACGCCGATGAAGTCGGCAGGTCCGAAGCCCGGATGCCCCGCAGGTCAAAACGAAGCCGGGTTGGCCCCCCGCGCAGTGCTAATGCGCTTGCAGACGTGCAAGCGCTAGCATCGCCAGCGGCGATGCGAAGCTAGTTAAGATTTTCGTTTTCGAGTTCAACGCGGATTACGTTGTCCGCAAGGTCTGGAAGTGAGTCGAGATGTTTTTTGAGTTCGTCTTTCGTGAATTTCTTGCGACTGAGGCTCCAATCGGTCAGGCGCTTGTCGAATTTCAGACGCTCGATTTCTGCAGCCAATGATTTCGAAGCACCGATCGATCCGCTTACTACTTTAGACATAACTTCCTCCGACTAGTTCCAATACTTCGGACCGGAGCCTTTGCCCGAACCGCCTCCAGAGCCGCTTCCGCCGCCCGAAGGATCGTCATTAGACCCACCGCCCTCTGACTTCCGATCATTGTCTACCACGAGCTTCAGACCTCGTCCACGGCCCTTCGTAGACTTATTGCGCCAGCGGCGCTGCTGCCACCACGTGTACGCTTTCAAGAAGCCAAAGCCCGAAGCGATACCGCCCAAGTGAGCCAGGTTCGCCTCCTGGGTTCCGCCAACACCGCTATTAAGCAAAGTCGCGACTTCAACGGCACCCAGAATGACAACGAACCACTTCGCGCGCATCGGAAAAACCATCATGAAGTACACGATTCGTTCGCCGAATAGCACCCCGTACGCGAGCATGAGACCAAAAACGGCTCCAGATGCTCCGACGACTGGCATCGTCCAACCTGCAAAGTTGCCTGTGGCCCAACCGATCATCGCCATTACAAAAACATACAAAACGCCCGCACCGGTTCCCGAGACGAGAAAATAGGCGAGAAAAAGTTTCGATCCCCAGCGACTCTCGAGTTCTGATCCAAGCCACCAGAGCAGCAGCATATTGAACACGATGTGAAACACATTCGACGAATGCAGAAACTGATAAGTGAAAACCTGCCAGACGAAATACTTTTCGATGACAGAAAGCGGAACCAGTCCGAGACCGTAAGTGACCATCGGTTGATCGAGAAAATACTTTTCGACAATGATCTGAAGAACCAGCCAGACGACAACACAAATTCCGATAAGCCACTTCACGACCGGCGTGATCGGCACCATCGAATTCATCTGAACGCCACCGCGATTGCCCACTGCTAGATTCCTTCCGCGCCCGAAGTTTGCTCGAACTCGGTGATTTTTGAACGCTCCGAGAGTTCTAACAATACCCCGCCAGTACTAGCGGGGTGAACAAAAACCACACGGCATCCGTGCGCTCCTGGCCTAGGCGTCTCATTCACGAGTCTGACTCCCGCCTGTTTGAGCTTCGCAACGACGACGTCGATGCCTTTCACTCGTAAACACACGTGATGGATACCCGGACCACGCTTCGCGATGAATTTTGCGATAGGACTTTCGTCTGAGGTCGGTTCTAGTAATTCAATCGAAGCGGAGTTATCTAAGTGAAGAAAACCGACACGGACCTGCTCGGTCGGAACTTCTTCCACTGGCATTTCGCTGAAGCCAAGCGCGCGATAAAATTTTACGCCTTCATCGAGACTTCGAACGGCGACGCCAAGATGATCGAGTTCAAATCCAGTAGCTTTCAAAACTTCGCCTGCGGCACCATATGTTTTAGTCATGAACCCCATTCCAACCATTCGGCAATCTATCTAACTATTTGCCTTCGGCAAAATCTAACTATTTGCCTTCGGCAAAATAGGGTACCAAGCGTTCGAAGGTTCGCTCAAGGGTTTCGACAACGACTTTCGTTTGCGCGATCAGCGGAAAAAAATTCGCGTCTCCAGCCCAACGTGGAATGAGATGCCAGTGCAGATGATCAGGAATTCCTGCACCTGCGGCTCCGCCAAGGTTTAATCCCATGTTGAACCCGCCCGGTGAATAAAGATCTGTGAGTGCCGCGAGCGCCTTCGTCTGAAGTGTATGGATGTTGGCTGCCTCTTTCGCTGTTAATTCTTCGAAGTGACCGACATGGCGTTTCGGCAAAATCAGAAGGTGGCCCGCATTATAAGGATACTTGTTCAGAACCAACATCGCGTCGCCAAGTGTCGCGACGAGTAATGACTCTGGCTTAATACCCGAGTCACGTGCCGAGCAGAAAACGCATCCCTCCGGACGCACAAGTTTGCGAACATACTTGAGTCGATCGGGACGAAACAACACTTGCCGTTGGTTCGGCCACACCGAGCCACTGGATTTCGCATTCTTCTTGCGGGTCTTCGTGGCTTTCGGTGTCTTCTTCGAAGTTTGTTTCGCCATGCGCTTAGTCTGCCCTAGCTTTAGACGAAAAAAAACCTAGAAGTTTCCCCCTAGGTTTTACTTTTGCCAACAAGCTCGCGCCTCTGCGAGCTCTAGCAAAGCGACTACTACTCTACATCCGGCTTCGTCTGTGTGACTTCCGGAACTGGTGTTGCATTCTTGAACGCGTCACCGAAGAGATCACCAAAAGATGTCGAAGATTTCGATGTGAGTTTCTTCACATAGTCATCAACGTCCGCTTTTTGCTCACGAAGCTTAACTAACTTCGCAGACAAACCGATCTTACGCGCATCGCGATCGATCGAGATGATTTCAGCTTTGATCATGTCGCCTGGTTTCACGACGTCGTCCGCTTTCGCGATACGATCGGTCGAGAGCTCAGAGATATGGATCAAACCTTCGATGTCAGCTTCGAGTTCAACAAACACGCCGAAATCAGCCGTCTTCACAACTTTTACGTCATGCTGAGTGCCGACACCGTACTTCGTGTCGATGTTCGCCCATGGATCCTGCTCGAGCTGCTTGATACCTAACGAGAAACGCTCTTGCTCGATATCGACACCGAGAACAACGGCGCGAATTTTCGCACCTTTCGTGAACATCTCTGAAGGATGGTTCACGCGCTTTGTCCAAGAGAAGTCCGAGATATGAACGAGACCGTCGATACCATCTTCAACGCCAACGAAGACGCCGAAGTCAGTGATCGAACGAACTTCGCCTTCGATGATCGTACCGGGGAGGTAGCTGTTTTTCAGCTCGACCCATGGGTTCGCCATCAACTGCTTCATGCCGAGAGAGATACGACGTGCAGTCGAATCCACATCAAGAACCTGAACGTCGACTTCGTCGCCAACATTCACGATTTGCGATGGGTGCTTCACGCGCTTCGTCCAAGACATTTCAGAAACGTGGATGAGACCTTCAACGCCTTCAGCCAATTCAACGAATGCACCGTAATCAGCAAGCGATACGATCTTGCCTTTGAGTTTCGTTCCAACCGGGAATTGAGCAAGTGCTGCATCCCATGGATCTTGAAGAAGTTGTTTCAGACCAAGAGACACGCGCTCTTTTTCTGGATCGTACTTCAAAACCATAACTTTGATTTCGTCGCCGAGGTTGATGACTTCCGAAGGGTGCTTTACGCGGCCCCACGACATGTCAGTGATGTGAAGAAGACCATCCATACCGCCGAGGTCGATGAACGCACCGTAGTCGGTGATGTTCTTAACGATACCTTGAACAATCGATCCTTCTTTCATCGCGTCCAGAGTCTGCGTACGCAGATTCTCGCGCTCTTCTTCGAGAAGGGCACGACGAGAAAGCACGATGTTTCCGCGCTTCTTGTTGAACTTGATAACTTTAAACTTATATTTTTTACCGATGTAGATATCCATGTTTCGAACCGGACGCAGATCGATCTGCGAACCTGGCAAGAAAGCTTTCACGCCGATATCAACCGAGAGGCCGCCCTTAACTTTGGCGATGATAGTACCTTCGATCAATTCTTCGTTTTCAGCTGCACGAGAGATATCGTTCCATGCGCGCATCATGTCTGCTTTGTCTTTCGACAGAACAACCATGCCGTTTTCG
>JAYSST010000504.1:0-1283 GCA_043720435.1 Bdellovibrionales bacterium | reverse complement strand
CGAACCAGAAATGGAACGTCGATAACTTACGAGACATGATACACGCGAAAACGATCGTGTGATGGTTTGAAAACTAACATAGCGGCTGTGCCTTTGGGCGGTTAACACCGATCGGCCAAGCCGCTATGTTTTTTTTTGATCAAAAGCCAAACCACTTTTGACTTAGCCGGCCGACAACGCCGATGAACGAATTCCCATAATATTTTGCGAGCTCCAGACCTGCACCTTAGTCAGTGCTTACGCGAATTCTTGCGAGGGTACACACGCGTGCCGAAACGGCTCTAGTGATGGTCCAGAACCCCGCCCATTCCTTCATGTTTTCTAGAGGTTACGTCGATTTGATAGTGACGGGAGAACACCTCGGGAATGGGTCGATCGGCAGGTAAACTCAAAGCGATTCGCGCAACCGAAAACTGGGCGCTTGATTCATTTCAAGCCGAATCATCGTCGCGCTTTTATCACGTCCTGACTTTTGCGGTCGCGTTTGTAATTTGTCTTTTCGCAGCTTTCCTCTTTTTGTTTACAGCTGTTGAACACACGGAAATCGAAGGGCTCGTAAAGAAAAAAATTGGCCGCGTCACTGTCTCGCGCCCAACCGAATTCACTCTCGGAAAATCCTATTTTACGGTGGGCGATAATGTGACAGCGGGACAAAAGCTTGCGACTTCTCAACGCTATTCCGATTACCAAGAACTCAAAGGAATACGCCTAGCGATGGATCGCATGAAAGAATGTATCCCATTAGCGTCTTGTCCAGATTGGGACGCTGCCATGGCCGGACTGCAAGACGGTGCGCCGTGGCCTCCGGCTCTTGTACCTTCGCTCTCTCAGCTGCTCGCACTGATGAACGACGCGAGAGTTTTTATCGATGGGCGCGAAATCGAATCGATTAAAATCAATGAACTTAAAAATCGTCTCACCAACGTCCTCTCGAGCCTCACGACAATTCGAAAGAGCCGAAATCCGAAGAGCTTCGCAACCGAAACTAAAGACCTAAAAACCGAATCTGAAAAAATCAGTAATGAGATCCGGATCGCCGAGAAATCGCGGAAGAGTCGACGATCGGATCTCGAACACAGATTGCAGTACCACGCTCAAATCCTTTCATCAGCGATTTTCGAATTTGATTCTCGCGAGGTTATTCGTGCTCCGCTCGAAGGGCGCATCACCAGTGATCAGTCACCGTACGCCGGGCAACACTTTCAGATGAACGAAACGATCTTCATGATCGATCCATTGAGCGACGCGATTCACGTCGAGTTGATCGTAACCGGTGCCCTCAT
>JAYSST010000503.1:0-1284 GCA_043720435.1 Bdellovibrionales bacterium | reverse complement strand
CACGCGTAGCTCCTGGGTTTCGAGGGGTAATTGCTCGATTCGGTTTCGCTATGACTAACACAGAACTCAGCAGTTCTCGATTTCAGTTTTTAGCCCATGGAAAAGTTGGGTTCTGCAGGTGCAAATTCTTCAGATCTCGACCCCGACTTTGAATTCAATCGTTGGGAAAAGGATCGTGCGATCAAAATCGGCATAGGTGTCGGGCGCACCGTCGGCGGGGAGGACCGTTCGGCCCTTCTCGTTATCGTGCTGAACCCCGATGCCACCGCGAACGATGATCGAGTCCCATTTCCACTGGTATCCCAAGTTTACATCGGCTCGCGCGCCTTCACTTTCGCTATAGCCGCGAAACGAGTGACCGTACGAAGTGTACTTCTGATAAAAGGCGTGACCGCTGACATAAAAAGTATCGCCAGCAACCGGCTCCAAATAATAGGTGCCGTTCACGCCGAAAGCGGCGCCGTGATAAATTGGAATAAGCATGTTGCCGCGATCACCCAGTGAATCGTAGGCAACGCCGGCGGGACCAAACGACCAATGTTTTGAAAACCGGTACGCAATTTCGAGCGAGTAAAACTTAATTAAAGCAGCAACCGGAGCCGTTCGAAATTCCCACCGAGCGAGGGGCTTCGGAGGTAGGAGCTTTGCCGTGCTAATTGGTCCTTTCGCCGGCAATTCCGCGGAGGCTTCGCTCGCTTTCAATTTGATGATGGATTTCCCATGGGCCGTGGCCGCGCCAAAGGAAAGGCCGAAGGCCGTCACACAAGTGACTAAAAGTTTCCCTTTCAAGTCGAATAAAAACATTCGCCACCTCGGTGTTTGTTCTCTGAGATAAATTAAAGGCAAAGAGTACGCCGTTTCCAATCAAGACGAAAAAAAAGCGAAACCTTTCGGTTCCGCCTGATTCACTTACGCCAGAAGCTTCGTGCTTCGCGAAGTTAGATACAGCTACCAGCGATTTCCGCCGCCTGCACCACGTCCGCCGCCGCCGCCGAAGCCGCCGCGCGATCCGCCGCCGCCGCCGCCGAAGCCACCACGACCGCCGCCTCCGCCGCCGCCGAAGCCGCCACGTCCGCCACCGCCGCCGCCGCCTTCACGAGGCGCCATCGGTTTTGCTTCGCTAACAGTCATTGCACGACCTTCGTACATTGCACCGTTGAACTTTGTGATAGCAGAAGCTGCTTCTTCATCAGTTCCCATTTCAACAAATCCGAAGCCTTTGCTTCGACCTGTCTCACGGTCAGTGATGATTTTCACGCTTGTTACAGTTCCGCACTCTGAGAA
>JAYSST010000502.1:0-3124 GCA_043720435.1 Bdellovibrionales bacterium | reverse complement strand
CGACGAGGTGCCGGATTCCGCGAACCTGATCATCCGAGAGGGTTTTGCCGGGCTGAAGTTCGACGACGACCGATGCAGTTGCAACCCCGCCTTCTTCTAAGAAGGTTTTCTTCGGAGGAAGCGCGAGCATAATCTTCGAACGTTTAACTGCATCAAGAGTGTTGATGGCTCGAGTCAGTTCTCCCTGCAAGGCACGCTGATAGTTAATTCGCTGGGCGTAAGAAGAAGTCCCGAAATCTTGTTTGTCGAAGAGTTCAAATCCGATCGTTCCGATTTTTCCAGAACCGATTTCAGACATCAGAGCCATTTGCGTTGAATGCAAAAGTTCTTTCGGGACAGTTATTGTTTTTCCACCGTCTTGAACACGAAACGGAATATTTTTAGTTTGAAGCTTGTCGACAACAACCGCAGTTTGGTCCGCTGGTACATTCGTTAAGACCGGAACATAGTCCGTTCCAGCCATCATTAGGCCCATCATCCCGGCCGTCGTGAAGACGATCATGGTAATAGCGATCATCGACATCCGTTTTACGGGCGTCAGATTCTTATAGAAATCGCGGAACTGAACGAAGATATTTTGAAATAGCCCCTGCACTTAAAACTCCTGGTACTAAAATCAGACCTGCATCTTCATGACATCTTGGTAAGCATCGATGATTTTATTTCGAACTTGCGTCATCAACCGAAGGGCGATGTCGGCTTTTTCAACCTGCATCATCACTTCGGGAATGTTCGTCGTTTTGCCTGTCGCGAGTTCCTGAATTTTCACGTCGGCGTTCTTCTCGAGCGCGTTCGTTTCATTGATTGCGTTTGCCAAAACATTTTTGAATGAGCCTTGGCCATCTGGCGGCGCATTCACAGTCGGTGTCATCTTCGGCGCGAAATCCTGCGCACGTGTTTCGCTGACCGTGTTGCCGGTGTTCAGTAGGTTCTGGCCTTGGCGGATCGACAAACCATCCATGGTTCTAGTCCTGTTAGCCGATTGGCAGTTGAGGGTTCAGCATTTTAAGAGCGTTCTGCTCTAATTCCGCTACCATTTCCTTAGTTTAACGGCGTTTTCTAAAGCCGCGAGTCTTTTTATTTAATCGCTCCGGATTTGGTTCAAACTTGGCCAGAAGCCTTGTTTGTCTAGGAAGATTAACCGGAAACCGCCAAGCCGTTGACACTCTTCCGCACGTCCGAGTTGCTTGCCCGGGCGCCAGGACCGACTCAAGTCCGGTGCGCCAAGGGCTCATCCTGACAAAGAATTAACGACCGATCTCAAGCGACGTCATCGCCATGTCTTTCGTGGCGTTCATCGCTGCAACGTTGGCTTCGTAAGAACGAGAGGCCTGAATCATATTCGCCATCTCCTCCATCAAATTGATGTTGGGATAAGCCACATAACCATTTTCATCGGCGTCGACGTGATCCGGTTCGTACTTCATGAGCGGCGCTTTGCGGTCGACCGTAACGTCGGTCACCTGAACTCGAGAAATATCTTTTTGCGGCGCGCTCGTTAAAATCTCGCCGAAACTTTTCGCTTCTGGCATCGACTCGAGCACGACATCTTTTCGACGATACGGTCCACCTTCTGGTGAACGAGTCGTGTTGATATTCGCGATGTTCGACGAAATTGTGTTCATGCGCGTGCGTTGCGCCGCCATACCACTCGCACTGACTCTCATACCGGTAAGGATGTCCATTTATCAGCGTCCTCCATCAGTTGCGGCATAGCGAAGAGCTGCCATCTTTTTATTGATCAGTTGGACTGCTGCTTTGTACATGATCGAGTTTTCCGCAAGCGCACTCATCTCTTTTTCGAGGTCGACCGAGTTGCCGTCGGGATTTACTGAAACATCCGGGTTTTCATAGATATCTGCACGAATTTTTGAGATTGCTCCCGGACCCATCGTGTAATGGCCAGGCTCGTTTCCACCTGGCGCCATATCTTCGATGGTCAGCGCCCGACCAAGCGCGTTTTCGAAGTCGAGCTTCTTAGCTTGATAGCCAGGAGTTTCGGCGTTCGCCACGTTGGACGAGATAACATTGTGCCGGGTCTGTCGGAGATTCGCCACAGCACCAAGCGCGCGCGTCGTTTTGTCTAAAAGATCACCCATTACTTACTCCATATTCATGAAGTTTGTTTCGTAACGTTCGAATCGATATTCCCAGAAGTTTTGCGGCCTGAGTTCGGTTTTGCTCGGTGTGTTCGAGTGTTTTCATAATCAGCAATTGTTCCGCTTGTGCCACTGTCATGCCGGCGGTCATGCCAACGGCCGAAGCCGCAACGGGCGCTACCGGTGCGTCAGCTGTCCAGCCTTCAATCTCAATTTGCGCGAGCTCGATCGCTTCCGTGCTCGCAAACAAAACGGCTCGCTCGATGACATTTTCCAGTTCGCGAACGTTGCCTGGCCATTTCCACGAACAGAGCTTCTGCATTGCCTCGGCGGTCAGCCGACGCATCGGACGTCCATTCAGATGGCTCGAAACCTCTGTGAAGAATTGTGCAAGATTCTCGATGTCGCGCGGTCTATCGCGTAAAGCGGGTATACGGAGCGGTACGACATTAAGGCGATAGAAAAGATCTTCGCGAAATTCGCCGCGGCGAACAAGTGCCGCTAAATCTCGGTTCGTTGTCGCAATTAATCGTACATTCACACGCGTCGGCTGCCGCGCGCCAAGTCGCTCGATTTCACCTTCTTGAATCACGCGCAAAAGTTTCGCCTGAAGCAGCAGCGGCATCTCGCTGACTTCATCCAGCAACAACGTGCTGTCGTGTGCGAGTTCAAATTTGCCCGGCTTCGCCAAATGTGCGCCCGTGAATGCACCTTTTTCGTGACCGAACAGTTCACTCTCAAGCAATCCATCCGGAACCGCTGCGCAGTTAATCGCAATAAATCTTTTTTGCGCGCGGGGACTGTTCGCATGAATGAAACGAGCGAGCAATTCCTTGCCGGTGCCCGATTCACCTTGCAGCAGTATAGTAGCCCGGCTCGAAGCAACGTTCTCCGCCGTTTTCAAGATGCGAATCATTTCAGGGTCGTCCGTACGGATAGATCCGTCTCGATCAAATAATTTCATCGCGGCCTCATCGCATTTCTGCTGCAGCTGGAATTCGGTCGATATACTTCTTATATTCGTC
>JAYSST010000501.1:0-8085 GCA_043720435.1 Bdellovibrionales bacterium | reverse complement strand
TGACTATCAGACCGTTGCGCTCTGCGCCGTGCCGTGCGCTGGATCCGCGTTCCGCTAAACCGGTCTTGTTGTCGCGCTCGTGCTTGCCCGCCCCTAGCCAAACCTTTAGAACAGTACCTCGTCTTTAGGAACTTTTTTTCAGGAGGATAAACATGGCTATGATCGGACAACCCGCTCCGCTTTTCACGACGACGGCTGTCGTCAACGGTGGCGAATTTAAAAAAGTAAGTCTCGCAGATTACAAAGGCAAATGGGTCGTGCTGTTTTTCTATCCGCTCGATTTCACATTTGTTTGCCCAACCGAAATCACTCAGTTCCGCGATCGTCTGAAAGAATTCAAAGAAGCTGGCGCTGAAGTGCTTGGCTGTTCGATCGATTCCGAGCACGCCCACAAACGTTGGTTGAAAGACGACCTTGGCGATCTCAACTATCCACTTCTTGCGGACACCACGAAACGCATTGCGCGCGACTACGGTGTCTTGCTCGAAGATTCGGGCGTCGCGACTCGCGGTACGTTTGTCATCGATCCGCAACAAAAAGTTCAGTACATGGGAATTCACAATCTCGACGTCGGACGCGATGCAGGCGAAATCTTGCGGGTTGTCCAAGCGCTTCAAACGGGCGAGCTCTGCGGCGCCGGTTGGAAGAAAGGCACTGCCCACGTAAAAGTAGGCAAGTGATGTAGCGAGGCTTCGACCGACTGGTCGAAGTTCACCGTTCTTCACTCGCTCAAGGAGTTTTCACTGAAATGAAGTACGAAACTTTTCTGGCGCAGCTTGCCGTTGAGTATCCGAAAACAGCGAGCGAACAAGATGTTCGTTCGCTCGTGATTCCAAGCTTGATCGCACCTGTCGAACTAGAATTGCCAAAGAAGTGGTGGGACGAGGCCGAGCGCCTCGTTTTTCTTTTTCACAACCGTTTCCGTAATCATCCTGTTCGCAGCGAAGAATTGCGCAATCAAGAGCCTGTCGTGTCGAGGGTCGAAAACGCTTCTGTTTTGATGTCCTATGATTTTCATGTCGATTTTTCCCGGCCTGACGGCTCTGCTGATGCTGGTGGTCGCTTGCGACTCATCGAAATAAATACCAACGCCTCCATGAGTATGATGATTGATCTTATGAACGCCGAGCGCGCGCTGAAACCGCTTTGTCATGGCTGTCGCCGATTCAAAGATGAACTGATCGACGATTTCAAGGAAGAGCTTGGTCGGCCGCTTCGTGGAGCTCGCATCGCGATTGTCGACGACGCACCCTCGAAACAAAAAATGTATATCGAATTCCTCATGTACAAAGAACTCTTCGACGAGCGCGGGGCTCTATCGAAAATTTTGGATCGCTCCGAACTCGAGATGCGTGACGGAGGACTTTGGGCCGGAGACTTCGGACCCATCGATTTGGTGTACAACAGAACGACAGATTTTTATTTCGACGAACCCGCGTCACGCGCTTTACGCGAAGCTTTGGTTTCTCGCGCAGCCGTCATCACGCCCGGACCTTTCGACTACCGTATGCTCGCGGATAAAGACCGAATGGTTGAGTGGTCTCGTGACGGCTTTTTGGAAAGCGCTTATGGGTTGTCGTCGGCCGAGAGCGAGACGATTCGTTCGGCGCTGCTTCGCACCCGCGAAGTAAAAAACATCGATCCCGAAGTTCTGTGGAAAGAACGAAAGCAGTTGATGTTTAAACCGCGCCACGCTTTCGGCGGTAAAGGAGTCTTCCGCGGCTCGAGCATATCTCGCGGGGCTTTCGATGGCGTCATCGCAAGCGATTCGCTGGCGCAAGATTTCGTTCCAGCTCCGACGACGAAGGTCGAAGGTGTCGAGTTTAAGTACGATCTTCGCTTTTTCGCCTACCGCGACCGGATTCATGTCGCCTGCGCGCGTATCTATCAAGGACAGATGACAAATGCGACGACCCCAGGTGGCGGCGTCGCACCCGTGGTTTGGGTATAATCACCGACGGAACTTCTTCTCGATGCGATCAATGAGGTCTGCATTCAGCTGCGTATTATCGGTTTCAATTGGAACTAACCCGTTACGAAACACGATTTGCGCTTGCTCTCGAATCGCGGACAGAATTTTTTGAAGAATCAGACCTTTGCGGGCTGGATCGTCGAGATCTCGCGCAATAGCTTTCCAAATCGCTTTTTTAATCGGAACAAACAAGCCAAGCTCGTACTTCGCATTTGGCACTCTCCTCTTTTTCAGAAACCCGGTCATATCCAACGGAGCCTGAACGAGATTTGCCGGGGGAAAAAAGGCCGGTTCGCGGGCCCCAAGATAGACTCCAAAGTCCGGTGATTTCAAGCCCACAAGAAACGGGCGAAGTTCATTGATATGTTTTTCGTATTGCGCCTTGGTCAGTTTGCTCGTTGTGTTTTGAATAAGAACCAACGCCGAAAAAAGTTTTGGGCAAGGAGTTCCCGCTGCCCCAACGTCAGCATCCGCGACTTTGGTCACGGCGATGACTGGTACGCACAGCAAAATAAATGTAATTTGCTTTAAGAAAGTCACATTTCGCTATCGGCAACACAAGTTCACGCACGAAGGCCAGATATCAGATTTGAGTTCGTAATTATCGGCCATTTGACCGATAGGAAATTGATGAATCGCGACGTTCGAGTTCTTTTGAAAACCGGTCACCGTTGGCTCGCCGCGGGTCTCGTCTCGTTTGTGACGACGGCTTCCTTTTGCTTGTTTCTGACGACGCCTGCCTTTTCCGCCAACACACCGAAGTCGAAAGCAGTCAGCAAGTCTACGAAGACTGCGATTGTGAACTGTGCCGAAACATTGAGCGCACTCGCGCTTCCCATCCAAAAGTTCAACGGGCAAGACACGATCATGCGTGGACAATTTAGTCAGCTCCCGCAGGCTCCGGTCATTCCGAGAGAATTCATCGGTGACACTTTCAGAGTCACTGGCGTCGGAGGTGACCCTCTGTTTCCACTGGCGACCGGCGACACGGCCTCCATCCGACTGCAGACACCCGGAATGCGCGGCGAATCCGCGGTTCCTGCGCTTGCGGGGCCACCACGATCGGCATCCGCACTTACAGCCGCCGAGAAATACAAGCTAGCAGAGTCCTACGTTCGCAAGACTTGGGCAGATACTCCTCTCGAAGCGGCTGCAATTGAGAGGATCACGAAGGCTACCGTGAGTGATTCTCGACTGATGGCGCCGGCGTTAAAACAATACGAGGCCGGCACGCTCGCACTTGAGGCCCCGCGCCCCGCAAACTCCATCGGATTTTCAGGTTCGCGATCGCAGAGTGTTGCCGCGCCAAGCGGTAGCTCGCGCGAGATGGTCAGCGGCGGGGGGATTTCGCCAAATCAAGCGCTGGCAGTGCGAAAGCAGAATATGGATCAAGCCGAACTCAGCAGCGCAAAAGAAAATCGGCACTTTTGGTTCACTCCTCATGGCGAATCGAAAGCCGTCCCGGCACGAATCCTAGATCTCCACGTCACGAGCGGCGGCGGTGCCCGCGTCTACGCCGAGTGGATTCCTGAACAGGTCGGCAGGACCGAGCGTGTCCGCCACGTCGGCATGATCGATGTCTCCGAGATAAAATCGATTCCAAAGCTAAGTCCTAAACTTCGAATGGAAGCGGAAGCTATATTCTTCGAATCGCTAACCCCAGATCAGCTGAGCACGCAAATGCTTGCTTCGCGTTTAGGAATATCGACCCGCGGGCACACCGACTTTTTACGCGCTCCCGGAGTCAGTGGTTCCGAGAGAATCATCACCGATAAAATGTCTGTTGCCGGTCATTACGCCATTCGTGAATGGGTCGAGAAAAAATTTGGTGATATCACCGATCTGCTGACCGATGCAGAAAAAGCGACGCAAAATTGGAACGTAATCGACGTATTTGGTCGGCTCTCGCCCGAGTACGTATTAAAAAGGTTCCGCGCGAGCGATGGCTACAAATACATGTATGTGATTACCGAAGATGGACAGTTGAAAATCTGTCCCATCGGCGACGCTGGCGCAAACTTGCGACCACAGATTCTGCGTCTGGGCCACGGACGAAAAATATACTCTGCGGGAATGTTTACGCTCGATAACAACGGTTCGGCCAACGTGTCGCTGCGAACGGCTGATTATGCGAGTTTCGACTCGCAAGTTGTCGATGCGCTTAAGCCACCTCAAAACGAAGACAAACTTGCGCGCGCGATCTTCCGCATGCAAGCGAACACACAAGTGAATAGTGTCAACTCGGTGGCGCCAGAGTCTTGGTCCGACATGAAAATGAATTTCGCAACAGGCCGGTATGAGCATGTAAATCCGATCGATCCTCCTGGCGCCGCGGCGAAAGATACGAACTCGAAGGGCCCGCAACCGAACCAGTCAGAACGCAATTCGGAATGGGGCGATCAGGCAACTGCGGATTACATGGACTCGTTGCTAAAAGCGCGCGCAAAACCGGCACCGATTAAGGACTGGGATCGTGAGAACTTAAAGGCGCTTCCGCCGACTTTCGAAGAATGGGAAAAAACGGCTCGTCGATCAACGTCCGGCTTCAGCGACCTGGAAAATAAAATGGATTATGCCCACTATGTCCTAGGAACTAACGACAAAATGGAAATCCGCGAAATCAAAGCGGCCTATCAAAAGCTCATCCAAAAATACTCGGTGCGGACATCCGAAGGATCCACTGACGTCGTCGCAGCCCAAACCATCAACACCGCTTACAAGGTTTTCAAAGATCGAGAGCTCGAGGCCGCCCGCAAAAGGCTCGAAGCCGCCGAAGCAGCAGCACGCTGAAGGTACCCGGTTCTTTTTGCAGAAGCGGTGCGGCGCTACAGACGTGTTGTTAGTAAAACACTATCTCGATTCGTGCTTCGCGGAGTGTTCAAGGCAAACTCCGAATGCCGGAGCCCCTGCCGAACTTCGTCTTCGAGTCCCTCGCCGGGTTCCAAATTTAACCAACGTAGTTGTTGTTCAGGCGAATCGCCTTCAAACAGAAGTGTGTCCTCCGCGGTCGGGATCACGAGCTGGCCTAAACCAAGAAGTCCATGAAGGGTTGAGAACTCGTAATCTTCTACATTTTCCACGAGACGTGCTCGCACCGGATTGCGGTAGACATATTTGTATACGTCGAAAAAATAGCGAGCGTCCTTCACTAGCGTTTTGTGATGACGGGCTCCAAACGTTTGGTTTATCCGCCGCGCAATTCGCGAAGTTTCTCTGGCGGACTCACGCATGAAGTAGTTCATCGCGGCGCCAATATTTGCTTTCGGAGTCCGTACCAGCAGATGAAAATGGTTCGGCATTAAAACGAAACTGTGGATCTGCAATTCGTATAAATGAGCCGTCAAAAAGAGATAATCTTCCATCAACCGCCACATTTCTCTTATAGGAATCGGAAATGGCTCACGATTCAACGAACGTGCGGTAACGTGATAGGGAAAATCCTGGCTAGGGGGAATTACTTTTCGTGGCATCCCCGGCCAACCCGCACAATTGAGCCCAGACTCAGACCTAGTCTGGGCAGACCTTGACGCGACATTTCTGCAAAAAGAACCGGGTACCGTCTAAAGATGAGACGCGGGGTGCCGATAAGTATTTGAATGTCGAAACGATTGGCAACACGTCCAGCAACTTGGAATCAGCCGACACCCGGTCAACCCTCTCGGAAACAAGAGGAGAAACGCTGGGACTACACGTCGTTTGATGAAATCGACGGACGACATCCGTGGCAAGACAAAGTTCCCGAAGGCTGCGTGCTTTACCCTGTGCGAAAGCTCGCGCGCGGTCAGGTGATGTGGTTCAACTTTCAGCTAGCGAAAGACATGGGACTGATCGCCAGCGATCATCCGCACAAGATGACTCCTGAACTCGATAAAAAAATCATCGAAACTTTTAGCATTCAAATTGTAAATGAGTGGGATCAAGAACACGGCGCGACTGTTCCGCCGAATCTCTTAAAACCAAATTCGTACATGGCGACTCGCTATCTGCAACTTCAACACGAAGACAAGCAAGGTCGAACTTCAGGTGACGGTCGTGGAATCTGGAACGGAACAATTCGTCACCGCGGCACTACGTGGGACGTATCGAGTCGCGGAACCGGAGTAACTCAGCTTTCACCCGGTGCTGTCGAAGCGCAGCGTCCGCTGAAGACAGGCACAGAAGAATTCGGCTATGGCTGCGGCCTCGCCGACACAACCGAACTGATCGGCAGCGCGCTTTTCTCGGAAGTTTTCCATCGCAATGGACTTTCAACAGAACGCGTACTCGCTGTCATCGATCTCGGTCGTGGCGTCGGTATCGGCGTCCGAGCAGCACCAAATCTTTTCCGTCCCGCACATCTTTTCTTATGGTTGAAACAAGGCGAACGCGAAACTCTCGCGCGCGGCTTCGACCTTGTGATTCAACGGCAGCATGAAAACGGAACTTGGGTTTGGAATCCGCGCGGCGCAGATCGGTACAGACGCGCGGTCAACGAAATCGCAAGATCGTTTGCACAGTTCGCCGCTCGACTCGAGCGGCGTTATATTTTTGCCTGGCTCGACTGGGATGGCGACAACGTTTTGGCAAACGCCGGCATCATCGACTACGGAAGCATTCGTCAGTTTGGAATGCGCCACGATCAATATCGCTATGACGACGTCGAACGATTTTCAACGAACCTCAACGAGCAACGAGGCAAAGCGCGATTCACCGTGCAGGTCTTCGCTCAAGCCGCTGAGTTTTTGGAAACCGGAAAAAAAGAAAATCTCGAGAAATACACGAACTCGGAGGCTGGTCGAATCTTCGACCGCGAATTCGATCTCGAGATACGCAGAGAATTCTTGGCGCAGCTTGGCCTCGAGGCAACCGACATCGAAGAATGTCTTACCGGTAGCCGCAAGCGCGCGGTAGAAAATCTTTTTTCTGCATTCTTGAAGTTAGAGACATTGAAAACGAAAGCCGGACCTCGCAAACTTCCTGACGGAGTCAATCGCCCCGCAGTTTTCAACATGCGACGGTTGCTGCGCGAACTTCCGGATTTAGTATTCAACGAGTCACGCGTTTGGAAAGCTCCAACTGCTGAACAAGCCGTGCAGCTGATGCGTTCTTCGTTCGCGAAACGTCAGGACATGAAGCTACGTGGCAGCTTGAGAACAAAAACAAATGATTTTTTAAATGCTTACACCGCGTTCATCGCTGACCTGCTGGGAGAAAAACCGCATCCGGCAAAAATCCGTTCTTGGCGTCTGAGGGCGCGACAGAAAAACTTCGAAGGTCGTATCACCGGTAACGGCTCGGAATATCTCGTCGAAGAAATCGTTAAGGCACGCAAGCGCGGAGTCACCCTGGATGATTTGCGCCAGGCCATCGAATTATTTATCGCCTCACAAGCGCCGCACAATCCCCCACACACTCGCCCGGCCGTTGTGTCGAGCGGAGCCGGTGATTTGTTCAACACGCTGGTGAATATCTCGATCGAACACGAAGAAGATATCTAGCTGACCAGGCTGATTCTCAATACGCTCTCAATATCATCGCACTTGGCTCTCTTTAGATTTCTACGGTTGATCGCGGCGCGTGAAAATGAGAACCAATCTCATGATCCGCACACTTTCCACTCTACCGCTATTCCAATATGCGGCCGATTTTCTCGCGGCGATTTTTCTTACATCAGTCTTTCTTGCGACAGCGACGGCGCCACTTTCGACCGCCGAAGCCGTTGAAACCTCGGCGACTTTAACAACGGCACCAGTCACCGTTTTGAGTTCAACAACTCTTTCACCCGTCGCTGATCCCGAAAAAGTTTGGCTCGAGTGGACGATCTACGGGTCGATGAACATGCGTCAGTTTGATTATTTCAAGAACGCCCTGGACACGGCTCCGCGCCGACGCCGCGAAGTCGACGTCGAGCGAATTGTTTTTGAACCAGAGCTCGAAATAGGCCGCAGGTTCAAACTCGAAACTGAAGTCGAGTTCGAGCACGGTGGAACCGGCACAACGCTCGAGTTCGACGGCTTCGAAGAGTTTGGTGAATTTGAGTCCGAGATTGAACAAGGCGGCGAAGTAAAAATCGACAAGATTGAACTTACCTACCTCGACACCGATCTTGCTAGTTATCGATTCGGACTTATCGG
>JAYSST010000500.1:0-3137 GCA_043720435.1 Bdellovibrionales bacterium | reverse complement strand
ACCGGCAGCTGGTTCAGCCGGCTGTTTATCCCCGGCAGTTTCTGCAGCGCCGGCAGATTTTTTTGCCGGTTCAGTTTTTTTCTCAGTCGCTGCGGCTGCAGCTTTGGCCGTATCTTTCACAGACTCTTTTTCGGCTCCGAAGGCATGACCAAGGAATCCGATGTTCACTTTTGGCAGCGAAGCGAGACGAATCGGAATACCTATCGAAGCGAGAGCGCTGTCGAATGATTCAGCCGAGTCAAATGCGTTCGGTGAAAGAATTCCGACTGTGCCAGCAAGGAGTGAAACCCCTAGCAAAACGAGTGCAAAGATCGGAGGTGGACGTCGTCGGGATCGTTTCTGCTTTTTAGTGTGGTTCGCCTGTTGTGCGAGATGACGTAGAACTTGTTGTTCCGGCGTCATCGACTTATCGATACCACTGTTACGACGCGCATCTTGAAAAAACTTTTGATATCCAGAGGCTTTTCCGCTCATACACTTAGGATAAGGCAAGCGCCCGGGATCGCAAGGCTAGCCAGGGTTTCCCGGGATTTATACCGGTCCTTCGCCGCGTCCATGTCGCATGACCGCGAGATCGTCGAGCTCGAGCTGTTCTCGTCGAGCCATCTCTGCACGATAGGCTGCTAAATGTTTCTCGCGAAGCTTCTCGAGAGTTTTCTTCTCTTTCGAAGCCTCGATGAGGAGGTCGTGCAGACGCTCTTCTTCGGCCTTAAATTCGCGTATCACTGCCCGCTGGCGTTCGATCCGGATCTTCTGTCCGCCTATGAAAACGTCGATGTTCTGAAGCGTTGGCGCCATTTTACTATCAGAAATGCCGATTTGCATTTCGTGCCCACGATTTCGCGCGACATCGATTGCGACGTAGAGCGATTCAAGGTCGCGCAAGGCTGTAACCGTATTAGCCTGAGCCAACATGAAATCGCGTTTGGCCTCATCCGCAAGCCGTCGTCTATGAGATAAAACTTTTTCGAGGTGAAACTGAAACGCCATGGTTTACCGACCGCGGCCCATGATTTGAACCATTCGACGCGCACAATCTTCGATTGAAGTCGCATCCTCGACATCTTGGCGCAAGAACTGCTCGATCTCTGGATACAGTCTCAATGCTTCGTCAATTTTTGGATTCGCGCCAGGCTTGTAGGCGCCGATGTTAACAAGGTCTTCGGCCTCACGATAGACGGCGATCGCCTCGCGCATACGTTTTGATAATTCCATGAATTCTCGCGGAACAATCTGTCGCATAACTCGACTCGTGCTAGGCAAAACGTCGATTGCAGGAAAATGTCCCCGGGCCGCAAGTTTTCGATCGAGAACAAAGTGGCCGTCGACAATCGAACGAACGGCGTCGCCGATAACGTCGTTCATGTCGTCACCTTCAACGAGCACAGTGTACAGACCCGTGATGCTTCCGCCGGCAGAAAACGATCCTGCTCGTTCAAGTAGTTTTGGCAAAGCGGCAAACACGCTTGGCGTGTAGCCCTTCGATGCAGGCGGCTCGCCCGCTGCGAGACCGATTTCTCGGGCCGCCATTGCGAAACGCGTGATTGAATCCATCATCATCAAGACGTGTTTACCTTGCGAAGCAAAGTACTCGGCGATTGTCGTCGCGACATAGGCGCCGCGCATTCGAAGTAGCGGACTCTTATCACTCGTTGAACACACAACGACCGAGCGCTTGAGCCCTTCGGGGCCTAAAACGTCTTCTACGAATTCCTTCACCTCTCGACCGCGCTCTCCAATCATTGCGATGACATTGATGTCAGCGTTCGAAGATCGAGCCATCATACCCATAAGAACAGACTTACCAACGCCCGAGCCGGACATGATGCCGACGCGCTGACCACGGCCAACTGTGATCAATGCATTTATGGCTCGAACTCCAAGGTCGGAAATTTCTCTGATGGGTTCACGGTCGAGCGGATTCACTGCCGCAGAATAGATTGAGCGTTCGTCGAAAGCTGCGATTGGACCAAGGCCGTCAAGCGGCTCACCAACACCGTCGATGATTCGTCCAAGCAAAGCGTTACCTGCCATGATGACGGCGCTCGTTTGCTCGAGGACAACACGTGATCCAAGGCCGACACCCTTCATTTCACCGAGTGGCATGAGAATGACATGACGATCTCGGAAGCCGACAACTTCCGCTAGGAAACTGTCCTGTGGACCGTTGGGATACACACGGCATGCAGAACCGACACTTGCGCTAGGCAAAAAACCCAACATCGTCGGCCCGACAACTTGTGTGATTTTTCCGGAATCTTCGGTCGCGCGATTGCGCGAGATTGCCTCTGTGTAGCGAGTCAGGTCTAAAGCGGAACCCTGTTCATCCGCCGGCTCGGGCGAGGTCACGTACTTTCCCCATCGCCGGTTTTCTGCTCCAAAACATCTGTCTTTTTCGGTAACTTTTCTTGAACGGACTGCCAAACTTTTTCCAGACGCTTTTCCACCGTCGCATCAACTTGTCCGAAATTTGTTATCAGGACGCATCCGCCCGGGCTGACGTCTTCACTTAGCTCTAGCTTCGCCCGACGCAAAAATTCAAATTCCTGACCGAGACGAGCTTTTGTCGCCTCGACAAACTCGAGATCAGATTGGGCAAGACGAATCAAAATCGATTCTTCATCTTGGGCTTCCGCCGCCGCCTGCTGAAGCACAGCCAAAATCATCTCTGGATCAGACTTAACCGCGCTCATCGCAATCTTCGCAGCGATCTTGAAAACAAGCTCGACAAGCGATACCTCATTTTGTTTTACCAAATGAGATTTAAGAACTGTGAGTGAACTGACAACCGCGTCGATTTGCGCAATTCGGTTGGAGAGGTCTTCTGTTTTCTCGAGGTAAGCTGACTCTTGGCCCTCGTCACGACCGAGATCATAACCCTGTTGATAAGCCTCTTCTTGCATCGCCTTGAGTCGGACAAGCGCTTCAACCTCAACTCGTTCTGAAAGCGAAATTTTTTCGAGTTCGGAAATGCCAGTGGTCATAGAAACAATGCGGTCGATCTTAAAATCAGAGTTCTCTTGCGCCGCCTGAAACTTGACGAATTTAAACGCAGCTTCCGAAATTTTTTGCGGAAACTCTCGTGGAGTGTATTCGATGACCTGTGTCTCGGCGTCATCTTTTTCTAGAACTCTAGG
>JAYSST010000499.1:0-8090 GCA_043720435.1 Bdellovibrionales bacterium | reverse complement strand
TTCTCCCTTGGAATCCGCAGCCCTTGATAGTTAGAATCGAGGTGTATGAAATGCGTCGGCGTAGACATCGGCAGTAGTAGCATCAAGATCGCTGAAATTGAAGGATCCGGTCGCACAGCGACGGTGACTCAGCTTTGGGAACTCACGTTAAGCACCGATCCCATGCGCGATCAAGCGCTCGAGATCATCGAAAAATTGCGCGCTTTTTCCGCACAGTATCCAACAAAGGATGCCCGCTGGATTGTAGCGGTCCCTCAAAACTCAGTCTCTACAAGACTTCGTCGGTTTCCGTTTTTAGATCGTGCGAAAATTCTGAAGAGTCTTCCGTTCGAACTCGAAGAAGACATTCCATTCGATGCGAGCGAAACCGTTTTTGACGTTCGTATTGTCGAAACTTTTCAAAACGCTTCAGATGTCATCGCTATCGCCTGCCCCCACGAACCCGTCGAACAGGCTCTGGATCGCGCCAAAGATGGTGGCTTTGAAGCCGAGATCATTTCGGTCGAAGGACTTGCGCTTTCGAACATACTTGATAGCTGGTGGGCTGCACCGGTTGCGACTCCTGGCCCCGTCAATACGGGTGACGATGCAACTCGAGAATTACGTGTCGGCCATGCGATCTTACAGATCGGACACACGCGAACGAATCTCGTCGTCTATCGCGACGGTCACCTTGTTGCAATACGCTCGATTCAGTGGGGCGGACATGACGTCGCGATCTCACTCGAGTCCGTTTTCAAAATTTCTTACATTGAGGCCATTAAAGTCCTTCAGACAAAAAGTTTCGTACTGCTAAATCCGGAAGGAGCGTCGCGCGATCAACTGGCGATGCACAAGGCGGTTGCGGACGCGGCGACTCCTCTCATTCGTGAATTAAGAATGACCTTGTTAGATTTGCGAGCGTCGGCCGGTGCAGATCTTCGCGATATTCGCCTTACCGGCGGCGCAGGTCAGGTTCAAAACTTTGCTCAATGGCTTTCGCAATCGATGGAAGTATCAGTCAGTCCGCTCGAATATTTCGCAGCTATGACGGCAACCGGCAAAGTCGCGTTTCGGGTCAATCACACACCGGAACTAGAAAATACTTCGGCGACCGCGATCGGTCTTGCAATCGAGGGTTTACGCAAGCCGCGAAATCCAGCGATCAATCTTCGCAAAGGTTTGTTTGCTCGTTCGAACGAAAGCCTGAAGATTTTCTGGGACACATGGAAGGGCACGATCCAGATCGCAGCGTCGATCTTTGTTGTGTTCTGTCTTTACGCGTACGTTCGGGAATCTATGTCACTGACTCTTGCCGAACAATCTGACGAGGCTTTGTTAAGCGCCGCTAAAACATCGGCGGGCCTAAAGGGTTCGCAGGCTACAGCCGAAGGCGTAAGCAAATACATCCGCAGCGAAACCGCCGTGATAAAAAATCGTGAAGCCTTGATCGAACTCGACAGCTATATACCGGCACTCGATTTTGTTGCCCGACTTTCAGAAAAATTGCCGGTGCAATTGCCGCCACGATCTGGACGCGGTCTCGATGTCGATTTACTAACAATCGAAAACGATGATCTTACGATCGAAGGACGAGCTCAAGGTTCCGACGTACTGGCGACCGTCGAACGTGAGTTACGCAACATTGCACGCGGCGGCTCAGTTGAAAAAATAAAACCCAAGGCAATTCGCAGTGGCGCACCAGGCACTAGCTTCGGTTTCGTTATGAAAATTAATCGTAAACTCTAGGGGGTAATCCGTGATTTTTGATGATATTCGCGAAAAAGCCTTAGAACGATTGCAGAGTTTCCAGGCGAGCTTGGATGAGTCAGATTTATATATTCGTTTGAAGGAGCGCTACGATTCGCTATCGCCAATTGGACAAAAACTTGTTCTTGGAACGATTGTCTTTTTATTCGCGTTTTTAATTCTCCAATTTCCAAAGTCCTACTATGACGCGGGTTCTGAAAATCTCGCACTGTTCGAAGAGAACCGCGACCTGGTGCTCGATCTTTATAAAGTTAGACGCCTTGCAATCGTAACTCCGCAAGCGGCACCGCCGATGTCGGGCTCGGAACTCGAAAATCGCGCGCGAAGTGCGGTCACCGGTGCTCGGGTTCAACTCGATCAGATCAAAGGAATTTCGCTTTTCGATAATGCGGGTCCAAACGCAAGTAAGTTCATTCCGAAATCAGTCACTCAAGACGGAGTTGAAATTCGCCTCGCGAATCTTAACCTCTCGCAAGTCGTTGATATCGGCCATGCGCTCACCAACATGGGCTCGGCCAAGATTGTTGGACTCGATGTTCGCGCGGGATCAGCTTCTGGCAACTATTTCGACGCAACTTTCAAAGTCGTCAGTTTCAACATTCGCGCGGCACCGGCGACAAACGCGCCGGCGGGTCGAAAGTAGTTTGATGCCTAACATCGGCATGAGGACGTAACGTGGACGGAATTGTAGAAACCTTTAAAAACTTTTTTAGCTTCTTATGGCGCAACAAAGCTCTGATCGCGCTGATTCCGGTCATGGCGATTGCATGGATCCCCGTGATTTTTCCCTATGGCGATTTGCGCGCCGTGGTTGCGACGACTGGTTCGCGGGCGATAGGTGAAGGCATTGCGATCGACTTCGAACACGTTTCTATAGTTCCCGGCTTTCCCGTTGCTATTAAAGTAGAAGAGCTTGAATTCACTGGCCCTGGCCTTCCGGCAATCAGTGCCGACCGGGTGGTGGCCTCGCCGAGCATAAGTTCGATCTTCACGCGTAATCCCGCGGGAAGTTTAGAAGCTGAAGGAATTTCTATTCCGAGTGTCTCGATTCCTCTCGGAGCGTTCGGCAGCATCGTAACTCCGTTATTACAATTGGGACGAGTCGACTTAAAAGGTCAAATGAGTCAGGGAAAAATTCAGATTGAGAACTTCAGTTTTGGCCAGCCAACCAATGCATTGTCGGGCCGAGTTCACGGTGAGATCGGGGTTGGCGCCCAAAAAGACGCCGAACCCGGCGGTCGTGCTCGAACTGTCATTGGACCTTTTGACCTCAAAGTTGAGCTTACGATCACGAAACCGCTAATGGACGCAATGAATAAATCTGGTGCCGCTGCGCCCCTGATGTTTGTGGAAGCCTTCAAAAAAATGAACGGTGAAACGACCGGTTATTCGTTTGGCGTGAAGGGGGAAACCTTTGGCCCCCCGCCGCAATACTATGCCCTCGAAGCTTCGAAGTAACGCGAGGCGCCGTTTTTTCTAAATCACGCTTTTTCCCTCGCCTCCCCCAAAGTTCCGGCTCTAGTTTGTTGCTTGTGGGCATCCGGCGCCCTTTTCAACAAACTTTAAGCCGCGAAGGGAAATTTTATGGCAGGCGTGAACAAGGTTATTATCGTAGGTCGACTCGGAGCAGATCCGGAAACAAAACAAGTCGGTAATGGCGGAACAGTCGCTCGTCTCAGCGTCGCTACCAGCGAAAATTGGGTCGATAAAGAAGGCCAAAAACAAGAGCGCACCGAATGGCATCGCATTGTCGTTTGGGGCAAGCTCGCTGAAATTTGCGGACGTCATCTCGCGAAAGGTCGGCAAGTTTATGTCGAGGGTCGATTGCAGACTCGTTCTTGGGAAGATAACGGGACAAAAAAATATTCGACTGAAGTCGTAGCTAACACCGTTCAATTTTTAGGTGGTCCAAACGAACGCGCTGAATCTGGAGCCTCGGCTGGCCAGTCATCGGGCCATTCGACAGGCCAATCAACAGGTCAGTCATCCGGCGGCTATCAGCAGAACAACACCGCTCGCGGTGGATTCAACGCGGGTGGCGGGCGTCCTGCTGCTGCTGCACCTGCTGATGATGCGGGTGGATTCCAAGACTTTAGTCCCGAGCCAAGTTTCGACAGTTCGGAAGATATTCCGTTCTGATTTTCGTTTTATCCATGTGGTAACCTTCAGAGCGCCGACACACCTGTCGGCGTATCTTTTTCCCAGGCGTTTTTTCGGGTCGTTTTCGGAGGCAAGTTGGCCGCACACATCAAGCTTTTCGCGACATCACTCGTCGCATTGTTGCTCACCACCGGGTGCTCGCTCTACTCAAATACCGACCGTCAGAATTTCAATGCGCAAGCTGTTCGACAAATCCAGACAGCGAGTGCTCCATGTGCACTTCGCGTGGCTAGCTCACTCGAAATCATGTGTTTAGATGCAAATTCCGCTACGACAATTGTCCGGGTCTCTCGCTAGTTGATGCGTTAAGTCTGTTCACGACTTACCATTATAAACAGTGAGGTCCATCTATGCATCATGCACGTCTAGCCACGATTACTGGCCTTCTCGTTTTGCTCGCCTTCTCTCTGTTTGCGCCCAGTGTGGACGCCGCGACAGTACAGAAAGTTAAGGGCAACGTTGCGATCGTCGCATTCGATCCCGCCGACGGTTCGCCAGCCGTCGGCGATAAGTTTTTTGCGATGGAGAATGGAAAGAAGAAAGCGATTCTCCAAATCGTTCAAATTAAGAACGGCCGCGCGAAAGTCAAAATCGCAAAAGGTAAAGCTGCTGAAGGCATGACTGTCACCGCCGCCGGCAAACCTAAAGGCGCGACAGCTGCAGCCGATGGCGAGACAGCTGCAGATCCGGACGCGGCAGCAGCAGATGCGGCTGAACAGACAACCACGGGTAAAAAGAAAACGCGCTCGGCGGGCGGAGCTACGGTATTTCGCGATATGACCCTTGGTGTGCTCGGCGGATACTCGATGGATTCTCAAAAGGTCACTATCGCTGGAACCACATCGCAGTCGATGTCGGGCTCTGGCTTCAGCGCAAAAGGCTTTGTCGACATCCCGGTGACTGGAAGCCTCGGTCTCCTCACGCGTATTGGAGTCGAGCAATTCAACGTGCAGTCGAGCACGTTCAAAACTGAAATCATGTATGCTTGTGTGGATCTGATGCTGAAATACTCGTTCAGCGAAGGAACTTTCGTTCCCTTCGCGATGGGCGGACTCGGCCTCCATTTCCCGGTTTCAAAAACGTCGAACATCTTAGACATCAACCGTATCTCGTCGACCACGGTATTTTACGGCGGCGGCGGCATCAACTGGCTCATGGGTGGTTCAACGTACATCCAGATTACGGGTGAATACGGAATGTTCCCGCCATCGAACGACGTCGCGACAACGTTTATTGCGGCCCGCTCTGGCCTCGGCTTCCGATTCTAAAACCACGCGACAGCCATACGATGATGCCTAGCCCGAGAAACATTAGCATTGGTATTCCAAAATCATAAAAGACAAACGGCTGCTGTCGGACGATCCATGTGCCGCTCCAATGACTATCATCGCGACTCCGAGCGGAATCAGAATAACTTTGTGATACTGCGTCTTGAACCGGTTCAAAATTTTTCGTCGGCGATTGCCAGATTTGTGGTTTTCCATTTTAAATCTCTAAAATCTTTCTACAGCTATGATACCCGGAATTTTTTGAAGGTCCGCAATCACTTGCGACAGGTGATTCTTGTCACGAACTGAAATTTCAAATTGGCAGACGGCCTTTTTGTCTTTCGTCGTTCGTGCCTGAACATTCAGAATGTTTGCGCTTCGTGCAGAGAACGTTTCAGTCATGCTCTTGAGCAACCCCGGAATATCCTGGCTGATAACCCGTACGCGCACGTTGCGCGTCTGCCCTTCTGGAGTTGTATCTACTGTCCAATCGACGTCAATGCGACGTTCATTGTCGACTTCAAAGGCCTTCTCGCAATCCGAGCGATGAATCGTAATTCCGCGACCCCGTGTTATAAAACCCGAGATTGGATCACCGGGGATTGGGTTACAACAGCGAGCGAACCGAACAAGCAGATCATCAAGCCCATCGACTCGAATGATCGACTTCGATTTCGCATTCTTTTTGCCAGCTGCATTGGCGTTCGAGAAAACTTTCTCTAAGAATGTTTTCGGCTTTTCTTCTTCGGCCACAGGTGGCTTAAGGTCAGGTTCGAACGTCAGTAGAACTTCGTTTGCGACGATCTTTCCATACCCGATTTGCACATGAAGATCGTCCAGGTCATGAACCTTAAAGTGCTTCGCAATGCGGTCGAATTCTTTCGAGGCGCGAAGATACTGATCTTTCGCGAGTTTGTATTTCGCGAATTCTTTGTCGAGGATATCTCGCCCAAGTTCGGCCGCACGTTTTCTTTCTTGATTGGTAACGAACCAACGAATCTTTGATTTCGCCCGAGTCGTTACGCAGTACTTTAACCAATCTTTCGAAGGCGTTTGATCAGGCTTAGTGATGACTTCGATTGTGTCGCCATTGCGAAGCTTGTGTTTTAGCGGAACAATACGTCCGTTCACTTTCGCACCCGAACATCGATGGCCTACGTCCGTGTGTACGGCATAAGCGAAATCGATCGGCGTCGATCCGTCGGGAAGTTCGCGCACTTCGCCTTTCGGAGTGAAAACGTAAATTTCTCGATCGAACAGATCGGTTTTGACGGTCTCTAAGAATTCGTCGGGACTTCCTACTTGCTGGTGAAGTGACACGAGATCGCGCAGCCACTCAAATTTCTTTTCCGACTGCGCCTGGCTCGTCGCACTTGTACCACCGCCCGCTTTACCCTCTTTGTACTTCCAGTGAGCCGCGATGCCGCGCTCGGCGACCATGTGCATGTCACGTGTGCGAATCTGAATTTCAATACGTTCTGCGCCTGGTCCGAGCACGGTGGTGTGCAACGATTGATAGTTGTTCACCTTCGGCATTGCGATGAAATCTTTGAATCGACCCGGGATTGGCTTCCACAGAGAGTGCACGTGTCCTAAAACTTCATAACACTCACCCACAGTTGCAACGACAACTCTGAACGCGAGCAGATCGTGAATCTGTTCGTAGTCGAGCTGACGAGCCTGCATTTTTTTATAAATCGAAAACAGATGCTTCGATCGACCGAGTACCTCAAATTTAATTTTCGTGTGTGCCGAAAGCTCGTTCGACAACAATCGCTTGACGTCATCGATGTACTTCTCGCGTTCGGACTTGCGCTTTGCGACTTGGTTCGCAAGCTGGTAGTACATGTCAGGCTTTGAATAACGAAGCGAGAGATCTTCGAGTTCGGTTTTGATCGACATGATACCGAGACGGCCCGCCAGCGGCGCATAGATGTCGAGAGTCTCCTGCGCGATACGGACTTGTTTTTCGTAGGGCATCGCTGCTAGCGACCGCATGTTATGTAGACGGTCTGCGAGCTTCACGAGAACGACGCGGACGTCTTTTCCCATTGCGACGATCATCTTGCGAATGTTCTCGCCTTGTTTCTCGTGTGTGTTTCTAAATCCGAGCTGCGAAATTTTTGTGACACCATCGACAAGTTCGCTCACTGTTTTTCCGAATTCGCGCTCAACATCTTTTAACGTCGCGATCGTGTCTTCCACCGTGTCGTGAAGGAGTCCGGTAATAATCGTCGCCGTGTCCAAGTGCAGGTCCGCCAAAATTGCAGCGACCCCGAGCGGATGAGTGACATAGGGTTCGCCGCTACGACGGAACTGACCGTCGTGCGCTTTTTCAGAAAACCTGTAAGCTTTTTCAATCGACGCGAGATCTGCGGTCGGGTCGTAGGTTTTCACCTTCTCTATCAGGTCTTCGATCGACTCTGGAGAACCTGGTGAAATGAGCTCTGAGGACTCTTGGTCGACCATTCAGACCAGCTTATCGGCGCCGCAATGTAATTAGAAGAGTATAAATTTCGAGGATTGATCGCAAAATCGGCGCATATAATCGGAGTTTCCTCGGCTATTTTTCGCTCATACGCGAAAAACGCACGATGTCCTCAAGACAGCGCCTCTTCACAACGGGAGGTCGGCATTAACGGTCCGACCGGAGGTCGGCATTAACGATTGAGATCCTGCTCGACTTGAGCAATTTGGTCTTCGGTGTTCACTTCTTCAAAGCGAACAGAACCCGCAGCGACTTCACGAAGTGAAGTAACGATATACTTGTTTCGGCCTGGAACGGTCGCAGAAGCGCCCTTCAGGAGTTGTTTTGATCGCTTGGCGACCAAAAGAACGAGTGCAAAACGATTTTCAACTTTATCGAGACAATCTTCGACCGTGACGCGTGCCATAGCGGGTCAAACTAGCCGC
>JAYSST010000498.1:0-8094 GCA_043720435.1 Bdellovibrionales bacterium | reverse complement strand
GTGTGCGATCCACGCTTGTGCAAAAGATCACCCGAGAGATCGAGACTGATCGTGCAGATGTCGTCTTCAACTCGAACCAAACACATCACTTCTTTGGTCGGACGCGGTGGCGGCATTTTGAAAGATTTCTTGAAAGCTTCGACAACCGATTCTTCGATCCCCGACTTTATGCGCAGGCGAGACGTGTGACTTGCGGCACGAACCGAAAGACCGACCTTCGGTTTCAGCCACTGCTCCCAAGGCAAATTCGAAACTTTTCGAAAGAGTTTCTGAAAATCGCGAGCACCGAATTGATCGACACGAACGAGAACTCGCGAGGCGATCTTCAATGACGGCTGGCCAAGGCGAACGGCGCCCCAGGTGCTGTCGAATTGAATTCCCCCTGTCATCACTGAAATCCGATCAGCATTCAAAATTTCCTCAACCTCACGCTGAGCCTGCAGCTCGAACCCTGGGTTCACCACGGCGAAGAAGGTCGCAACTGTCGAATCTTGCAAAGGATTTGCGAGTTTTTGAATGCGCGGCTGTTTTGAATCGTCTTCCATCTAGAAATCCTACCGAAGTCAGCTAAAGCACTGTTTACGGTTAGCTAAAGCTCTGTTCAAAGTTAGCTAAAGCCAAACGTTGCAAAAAAATGAGGCGAGTAATAGTCCGCTACTTATAAACGAAGGAGGTCTTTATGACTACCCGCATTCTCACGATTCTTGTCTCTGTCCTTATGGCGACTTTGGCTACACCCGCTTCGGCCAGCGAACTCGACAACGAAGCAAAGATTATCAACGAACAAGCGCTCCGCGGAAAAGACCTGCCAGGCACCGTCATCGTTCGTATCAATGCTAAAGGCGAAGCTAGTGTTCTCGAGATCCCAGAACGACTCGCTCAGGACGCGGGCACCGTGGCACTGATCCACACTAAGAAGTTCACACCGATTAATTCCGCCGGCACCCAAGAACTCGATCGCGCGAGTTCTACGTCTTCGTGGTTCGCCTGGTACAATCGCGGTCACTACTACGCACCGACTTATTACTATTCGGGATATGGCTATAACTACTGGAATTGCTTCACCTACACTTTCGCAGGCTTCAATTACCTCTGGTACCGTTGGTGGTAGATCTCGGACTCTAGACACGTTGTGCTCCTCAATTGAGAGGAGCACCGGACGCCGATGTTCTTACGTACCTTTTTTCCCTTACCCAGCCATAATTTTCACCAATTCATGACCGGCCTCGAGATTACTGCCAAGTCAGACTAGGCTGGCCCACATGAATCGATCGACCACTTCACGATTTAGGTCTCTCCTGCTCAACTCATTTCTTCTTTTCGCCATTGTTGGGTCCTCGAACGCATTTGCGCAAGATGAGTTTTCGACTGAAATCGTATCTGAAACATTGGACGCACTCGCCGTCGCCGTCGGTCTCGGGTCAACAGCACCAGCCGCAGGCGCGCGAAAATTGAAAATCGCGGTTCTCGACAACGGCTTCAGGGATTTCAAAAAAGCGCGCGGAGTCACATTACCTTCAACCACGAAGTTACACACCGGACCGACTGCAGTTGATCCGAAGTTCGAAGAAGGTCACGGAACAAAAATCGCAGAAATTCTCGCACATTTGCTCGACCGATCTGAAACAAAATACGAGCTCCACCTCTTTCATGCCTTCGGATATTCGAATCTCAGCACCGCCATTAACTCGGTGATCAAAGACAAATTCGATCTCGTTTTGTACAGCCAAGTCTGGGAATACGGCGGAAACGGCGACGGCCGCGGCTTCATCAATCGACTCGTCAACACAGCAACTGAAAGCGGCGTCACCTGGGTAAATGCGACCGGTAATTTCGCAAAGAGTACGTATCGTGCGCCCGTTGAACGGACAGTCGATGATTGGGCTTATTTGCCGGGACCAAATGGATCCGTACAGATTCGCTGTTTCCCTAGCAAAAAGAACACTTGTAACCTTCGTGTCGTCCTCAGCTGGAATTCGTTTTCAGACGACGTAAAATTCGGAACCGACAAAGATCTCGATCTAGTTTTAACCGACGACACCTCTAAGATTCTTCACACTGGAGGTCTCCTCCAAAAGAAGACCGTCGGCCCCACTGAGCAGGGCGTCTCGCTTTATCCACGTGAAATCGTTGAAGCCGAAGTAAAACCGGGTCTCTACTATGCGCGCGTGAAAATCCGTTCGAATAACTTTCAGAAATATGACGAACTGAAAATCATGTCGTCTGGGGATTTCACCGAGATGCTGAATCGCACTGAAGGCGAAACGCTCTTGCCACCTGCTGACAACGCTTCGGTTATTTCCGTCGGCGCGTCCGACACCGAGCGAAGTTCATTTAGCCGAAGCAATTCGAAGCCTGATCTCTCGTCGCTGTCGCTTATCAAAACAGCGGACGGTGGACAGTTTAAAGGTTCATCGAATTCTGCAGCTGCTTATGCCGCACGAATTGCCGTCGAACTTTCAAAAGTGAAATCAATCGATCGTGAGTCGCTCCTCATCACTCTTCGCGGAGGAACTCCTCGGCCGAAGCCAGTGAATCAAGGAACCTCACGCCCGAACGAACCGATTGCAAACAGCGCTTCGAATCTAGGTTCGACCGAGACCGGTTGCTACGTTTTCCACGCGTTACAAATTACCGTTCCTCATGTGCGCCGCATGCTTCGTGAAGGTGGAGTCGTCGTCGACACCGTTTCTGGCCCGAAAGTCTTCATCGATGAAAATCCGTTTACGCGGGCGTCACGTATTGGTCTTGACGTCGAATTGCAAAACGCCGACGGAACCGCAGGCTCGATACTCGTTGCCGACGTCAGCGGCCTCTTTGCCACATCCGTTCATCAAAGATCGGCGCTAGCCTTTGACACTGTCGAATTTGTTCGCACGCCGCAGGGTGCTAGGTACTGTCGACTTCGTTAAAGCATTCGGGTTCAATGCCCGACTATGCAAGCCAAGCGAAATTCCATTCCATTCGTCAACGCATTGATAGCATCGGTGATAGCCTCATTGGCTGTCGTCGTTATATCGTCATGCCATAGTACCCCCGTTCAGAAGGTTCATCGTATGACCCCAGCGTTTCCACAAAACATTGCCACACCCGTTCCTGCAAAAGTGCCGCACGAAATGTCGCTTCACGGTGATAGGCGCAACGACCCGTTTTACTGGATGAAAGAACGCGATACCGAGCGCGTGCTGAAATACCTCAGATCTGAGAACACCTACTACGAGCAGATGACAAAAGAGTGGGAGCCATTGCAAGAGCGTCTCTTCAGCGAGATGAAAGCACGGGTCAAACAAGACGATGCAACCCCGCCGACCAAAAACGGTCCGTACATGTACTACACGCGTTTTGGGCAAGGCTTAGAATATCCAATTTACTGCCGTAAAAAAATAGCGGCTGGGAGCCCCGAAGAAATCACGCTCGACGTAAATCAAATCGCCAAGGGCCACAAGTACACTTCAGTTTCGGGTGTCAATCCCTCGCCTGATCACTCCATGATTGTTTACGGAGTCGATCTCGTCGGGCGACGTTTTTATGATTTGCATTTCAAAGATCTTAAAACTGGAAAAACGTTAACGCAGTCGATTCCGAAAACGACTTCGAATGTCGTCTGGGCTGAAGACGGTCACACTCTCTTCTATACCCTACAAAATCCCGAAACGTTGCGGTCTGAAAGAGCTCTGCGCTTTGATCTTAAGTCGGGCAAGTCGACCGAAGTTTATTTCGAGAAAGACGAGATCTTTTCGGTCTATGTCGGCAAATCTCAGAATGACCAATACATCTTCATCAACAGCGGAAGCTTTGATTCGTCCGAGGTTCGTTACGTTTCCGCGCACAAACCGACGTCCGAACTTTCTCTGTTTCTCGCTCGCGAATCGAAACACGAATACAGTCTTGAAGACGGCGACGACGCGTTTTATGTCCTTACAAATTGGAAGGCTGAAAACTTCCGGGTCATGAAAACGGATCTAAAAAAAGCCGCAAAGGAAGATTGGAAAGACGTTGTCCCCCATCGGCAGGACGTTTTGCTTTCTGAAATGCTGCTGCTAAAAAATCAGCTCGTGCTTGAAGAAAGACGAAATGGTCTGACACAGATCGAGATCTTTGACCGTTTGACTCCTGGCACGGCCATCGTTCAGTTTCCAGATTCGGCGTACGTTGTCAGCATCGGCACTAACTACGAATACGTTACCGATCGTGTGCGTTTCAACTATCAGTCGATGGTTCGTCCCGGAAGCGTTTACGACTATGAATTTGCGTCGAAGAAAACAGCTCTCGTCAAAGAAAGTGAAGTCCCGACCTACGACGCGTCAAAATATGCAAGTGAACGCGTTTGGGCGACGGCCTCAGACGGAACCAAGATTCCCATCTCGCTCGTCTATCGCAAAGATCTTCGCAAGGATGGTTCGAATCCATTAATGGTTTATGGCTACGGTTCTTACGGACTTAGCATGGACCCGGGTTTTCGAATCAGCGTGTTCTCGTTACTCGATCGAGGGTTTGTCTATGCCGTCGCGCACATTCGCGGCGGATCCGAAATGGGACGCGATTGGTACGAAAAAGGTCGAATGGGTTTTAAGAAAAACACGTTCTCTGATTTTAACACCGCGACCGAATACCTCGTAAAATCTGGCTACGGCGATCCATCAAAAGTTTTCGCCTCTGGCGGAAGTGCCGGCGGCCTCTTGATGGGTGCTGTGTCGAATCTTCGACCAGATCTTTATCGCGGAATCGTTTCGGTCGTACCGTTTGTCGACGTCTTAACGACCATGCTCGACCCCGATATTCCACTGACGACTGCCGAATACGAGCAATGGGGAAATCCGAATGAAAAAGAAGCGTACTTCTATATGAAGTCGTATTCTCCGTACGACAACATCGAACCTAAACCGTATCCCGCGATGTTAGTAATGACAGGCTATCACGACAGCCAAGTCCAATACTGGGAGCCTGCGAAGTACGTCGCAAAGCTTCGAGAAGCCACGACATCGAAACTTCCGGTGCTATTCCGCATCGACATGGAAGCTGGTCACGCCGGTGCCTCGGGGCGCTTCCAAGCGCTGAAGGACACCGCAGCTCAATTCGCGTTCTTTATAAAACTCGCGGACGCCGACCGCTAGAAAACCGCGTGCCTCCACTGAAGTGCGCTCAACCGCCCAACTGCGTTCGAGTCCCCGCTAACTCACGGCTAACTCAAGCGCCGGTGTCGCTTCGCAACACGCGCGATTGGAACAACGAGTTCCAGGACGAAACCAAGCGCAGAAATTTGGGTTTCCTACGCTCTACGCGATGACATCGTCGGAAGAAGGTTTCGCCGAACTTCTTGAATTTTACGTGCTCGACGACAATGCCACGCCGTACATGAAACCAGCTGTGCCCCGTCAAAAAAGAATGTGATCGTCAACGGCGCGAGCGTTCGTAAATGAACATGCTCAACGGAAAAAAACCGGCCCAGAAAAGTCCGTAGTAAATGAAAACTGTTTTATCTGGAAACAAAAGTGTGTCGAACGCTGCCCCCGACCGATACGACAGCGGACCGATGATGAGTCCGAGAAGTGCCGCCAACCAAAGGCGGCCCTTCATCCATCCGTCATAAAGCGGAATCGTGCAGCCAAACAAGATCCACAGGGCCACGAGCCAAGCTGGCGTGAGTTCACCTGGTGGCAATAATTCGCCCGTCGGCGCCATCAATGCAATCCATCCCAGCTGGAGCGCCAACGAGTCGAACGCGATTCCAATCAAAGCGATCAGAGCGAAGGCACCACCTTGTCTGAAGGTAAGTCTCGTAAAACGCGCTAGTGTCGCGACAAAAATCAGCGGCACCGCAAAGATCCAAGCGCCGAGTCCATATTTGCCGGCGAGAATGCAGGCAAACCAACCGATGTAAGACATCGCGAAGATGATCATTTGGTTTTTCTTGTTCATGCGAAAACGCTAACACGAAGGTAAGCCGCGTCTAGAAGATAAATCGGACCTGGGTCATGAAGCGGTCGTTACCGCGGTAGCGCGAAACGTATCCCTGGTTTTCGTTCGCAGGCAATCGACTGCCGAGGACGTCGCCCATCAGTGAGATTCGCCAATCTTGTGTCGAACCGTTCATCGAGAAGTCGACACTAGCATCCGCACTGAGCATTGAACCCTGCTCTGCGATTTCTTCAAGCCAACGACCACCAAAGGTCACCGTTGTGCGACGACCTTTGCCAATTGCCACGCGCCCATCGATGGCAACAGCTTCACGAAAGGGAACGCGCGAACCGAAGACAGCTTTATCACTCGCGAATGGCCCACGCATTGTGAAACCTCCGCCCGACGAATTTAAATAGCTCAGCGAAACATCGACGTCGACGTTGCGGCCGATTTCAAAAGCACCAGAAACGTGCGGACTTAAGAGCAATAGAGGATCAAGAGTTTGATAGGTCAGGTTTGTACCCGGAGTTTCATTGATCGGAACATCGGCCAAGGCCGATACGCCTACCGAAAAACCGTTTTCGCCGTCATCGCTCATGCCGCCATAACCGATTTCTGCAGCGGCCAACTGATGGTAAACAACCCGCGGATCGATTTGTACAGCCGCGTAGCTGGTCGTATCTGTTAGATTTAGCGAACCTTCAAACGGCGTTGACAGCTGGTTTCGCGGCTTAATCGCATAACTGGTTTGCGCGTGAAATCCGTCTTGAAAATTTCCGTAACGAATAAGCGCCCCGCCCGACGCGTGTGAAATGACTGAACCGGTCGACGGTGTTCGCAGGTCATACTGAACCTGCGTGGTTTCCGAAAACAAAATCAAACGATCCGTCGGCTCGACGAACCACGGATTCGAGCTGCGGAACTTTCCGTTCTGAACCGAAAATCCGCCGCCTTGCTCGGGGATGTATACGGGCGACATGAAGACGACAACCTTCAGGTTGCCTGTCCCCGCCTCGAGAAACGCTCCGGTTAGACCTTGATCGATCGGGCGAAGGGCGTCGAAGCGATTCAGCGGTTCCCATAAGCCGAGGTCCCAAGTGCGATCAAGAACGCTCCACGTTTCAAGACGACGGCCCACCGACAAACGAGCTCGGAGGTTGCCATTTAGTTCTGCTTCGCTGAAGTTCGCGGTCTGCAAATCTAGGTAAGCTTCAGGAACGTAAACGTTCGAGTAATTCTCGATCGCCGTCGCAAAGCTTCCACCGAGCTCGAGGGTTCCCCGCAAAGTTTGGCTGAAAATCAGTCCGTCAGACTCAGTTCGGAAGTGCGCGCCGATCTGCGTGTAGTCCGGTACGCCCGCTGGTGGACGTTGGCGGTTCAGAAAGCTTTCGAACTTCATGTTAAATGCGAGTTCGTCGAGCGACGTGCGGGGTTTTGCTTCTGGTGCGAGGGGTTGTTGAAGGCTCGATGTCGCTGCAGCGCCAACTTGAACCGGAGTTTTTGCAGGCGTTTTGGTCGATGACTTCTGCGCGTGAGCCATCGAAACCCAAGCGGTCACGACAGCGAAAGACGCTACGACTGCAAATGCAGCGGACCATGTTGTCTTATTCTTCAAAACCACGGTTTCCCCTCCAGGTGTCGCGGCTATCCACACAGCCGCGGCCGGGGTGTACTTGCTGTTCAGGAGAGTGCAAGGCCCAGGCTTGACGGAGTTTCGAGGCAAGCTAGCCGACCGACCGACCGTAAGCAAACGGTCGACAATTGACCCCCGAAACCGTCTGTTTTCCTTAACTCTGGGGTCGGTCGGGGGACATAATAGAGGCCGGCATGCCGAATTTCAGCCACCTCTAACAAATGCGAGTTAGCGCCATGTAATATTTACAGAGCTCAGGGCGTCGGAGGGATTGTTCGGCTGAGCCAAACGGCATCAGCCCGAGATCCGAACCGGGGATGCGGTCCGAGTTCAGCTGAAAGTTCAACCTCAGACAGGCCGGAAGTTTCGAGCTGAGAAATCACCGTGACGTTCGAAACACCGCGCGCCGCCAAGCGCGCCGGAAGTCCGCCGCCCCACGCAGCATGAAAATCGCCGACGATGACGACCAAGCAATGCGACGGATTCGAGCGAAGAAATTCGGCTGATTGCCACGCCATCGAATCGTCCCAGACACTTTGCGCGGCGAAATATCTATCCAG